>CAZSZQ010000182.1:5158-6979 GCA_964610475.1 uncultured Desulfatiglans sp. | reverse complement strand
CTTGCGACCTGCGGATTCGTAGTCCGTCACTCTATCCATCTGAGCTATGGGCGCATTGAAAATCGTCTTATTAGCACAACTTTTTTTATTTTTCAATGAGCAAATGTTAAAAAACAGGGGTCGGGGAGGAGGTTTCAGATACCAGGTACCGGGTATCGGATTCTTGATACAGGTGTCTGTGAAAACACCAACTCAGGCGATATTATAGAACATATCTGTAAAAACGAAATCTGACCTTCTCAATGTGTTGAAAATTCCGGATTCCCGCCTTCGCGGGAATGACGTAAAATTTTTACATCCTGTTATTAAAGCAGATACCAGTTCAAGCTTCCTCGTCTTCCCACGGTATTTCTTCAGGGGAGGAATGCTTCCATTCTTCAATTATTCTTTGTGCCTCTGGAAAATCTTCTTCAGAAACCCTGATTACACCCCATCCATATTGTGACTGGAAAAGCCCATCGTATGCCGTATCATGAAATGATTTAATTTCAGCAGCAATTCCCTGCTCTTCCAAAATCAGTTTGATTACGTTTGCCTCAGCCGCGTCTTCTGGTTTCATTAGATCTTTCATTGGGTTAGCTCCGTTATCCTTTCCATTTCTTCCTTTGTTTTTATCAGTTCTTCACTTGTTAATCTTAAACGATTAGCCGGAATCTCTGAAAATATACGATACAGGATGCAGGAAAAGGTCATCTTTTCATTTCCGGATAATCTGTCTATATATGAGGCATCTGTTACCAGGCAAACTGTGCTTTCTATTGCATAAACAGATGCGGACCTGGGAGAGCCATCTATTATACCCATTTCACCGAACACATCTCCCGATCGTCTTAGAATACTCAGGTTTTCATCATGCTTGACCACTCTTATTTGCCCCATGATAAGAAAATATATCCAGCTGTTAAAAAACACCCTCTTTCGGTATCAGTTTACCCGGTTCATATTTCCTTATTTTACTTACTTCAAGCAGACCCCTTAGGTCTTTTTCAGAAAAATTCGCGAGGCTCGGCATCTTTTCTAATCTTTCTATTAAACTGACATTGTCCTTTAAATAACCAGATTATATAATACAATTTCACTCCCGATGACTTATTGAAAAGGTCTTGGTAATTATTTCAATTTGGCCGGCAAATTCCACTTTATATTGCTGTATTATCAATTAATTTGTTAAAAGCAAAAATACGCTACCACAATCTTTGCATTTTGGGGATAGTTTATTATATAGGAGGGTATATGTAAATGTGTTATCATCATATTAATAACATTAACCTGAAACTATAATATGTATGCCGACCAAAAGACAGGAAATAATTGAGTTGCTTTCAGATGAAATCTATACTGCACAGGAGATCTCTACCATATTGCATCTATCCATGAGAGAAGTCCTTGACCACCTGGGACATGTCCGGAAAAGCGTTAGACGCCCACAAAAGTTTATTATTGAGCCTGCAGAATGTCTTGGTTGCGGATTCATTTTTAAAGACAGATCAAAAATTCATACCCCTGGCAAATGTCCCAGATGCAGAAGCAGCCATATTCATGATCCTTCATACAGAATTGGCGAAAGACAATAATTAGAAAGAGTAATTACTGATTACCTGCACAGCCGAAGCATGCATCCTGGCAAGCCTGACAAAGGGCGGATATATCATATTCAAGACGGTTAGCAGCATCCCTGAATTCACCCGCCTCTTTTCCGCACATTATACAACTGAAATTTGATTTAGCTATGGCATAATTAACAGGATAATCATTTGATGAAAGACATTCTAATAATTCATGAAGTTTTTCCATTCATAACTCCGCCTATTATCCGGCAGC
>CAZSZQ010000182.1:3876-5058 GCA_964610475.1 uncultured Desulfatiglans sp. | reverse complement strand
AACAACCTCTCATTCCACTGTATAAGTCCCATTTTGAAGATATGATGTATAAGGCGGTCTAATCCCTCAGGGCCATCAAGCTGTAAGATACGCATAAATAACTCATCAGGAACTTTTATTGGATAAACAGAATCTGAAGATTCACCGTCTGTTTTAAGGTAGTCCTGGACACTCTTTAGTATCATCAAATTGGTGTACTTTTTTTTATATTCCTGTTCGTCCACGAATACCTCCGGTTTAATGATTGGATTATATGCCAGATGTCTTGCGGAGTCAAAGAAAGATTAACCGCTGTTAAAAGTAAAATAACCCACGCATTGGAATACGTATTTATCAGTCAAGACAGTACTTCACAGAAAAAACATTTTCGCCTATTTCAACCCTCACGGCGCCTTTTTGATCAATCCTGTAAATCCTGCTGCCGGCACTATCCAATTTTTTAATAGTTGACTGGTTCGGGAAACCAAAACTATTACCTTTCCCGGACGAGATAATTGATATTTCCGGATTTACCTTTTCAATAAAAGGCCATGTACTGGAATATTTGCTCCCATGGTGAGGGACAAGAAGTACATCACTTTTAAGATTCATACTGTAACTTTTTACCAGACGGTTTTCTGTTTCTTCTTCTATGTCACCTGTAAAAAGAACAGATTTGCCTTTATAGCTAAATTTTAATACCAGAGAACGGTTATTTAGATCCCTGTTATCATCCCGATACACGTAAGAGGGTGTTGTATTGTCACGGATATAAAGGCATTCCGCCTTTACTCCTGAAATAGTTATACCATTTGCAAGATCATCAGGGCCCACTATTCTGACATTTTTGGATTTAACAATATCTATAAGCTCTCTGTTTTCTTCACTTTGAGCGATATAACCATTATGCCAGAACTCTGAAGGGTTGAATTCCGCAGCAATAAATCTTAACCCGTTAAGATGATCAGGATGCGGGTGTGTAAGTACAATATAATCGATGTGCAGGATTTTATTTCGATAAAGGAATGGTGCTACCACATTTTTTCCTGTGTCAAAGGTTCCTGTCCTGAAACCTCCTCCATCGATAAGCATCCTTTTATTCCCCGGAAATTGAATTAAAGCAGAATTACCCTGTCCCACATCGATAAACGTAACCCGCAAATTCCGATCAAAACGCGTATCATATACCCAGTATGAAATATC
>CAZSZQ010000182.1:0-3776 GCA_964610475.1 uncultured Desulfatiglans sp. | reverse complement strand
TTTCTGAAAATGTCAGCAGACGTCTAAATATAAAAAAAGAGGGCCATGCTATTAAAGCAATGTTAAAGCCTGATACAGCCAGGATATGCCCCAGTCCGGTAACATTAAATGTTTCCCTCAGTTTGTCATCTATTCCCTCTGTTTCGCCCAGTATAAGGGCACTATATAGTGCATAGTCCCTTGGCATTAATTTATTTTTTAAAAACTCTCTAACAGGCCTTCTAACTATTTCAGTCAGTCCTAATAAAATACCCGGATTACCTCTGCCCATTGGTACGATATATCTGCTGTCAGAGACAGATGCATTACAGGATAATTTTCTAAGCTGCATAGACAGTTCATAGTCATATGCCCCGGGATTTTTAAAATTGTTGAATGGCTTAAGATTGGAAGGGAACCTTATTCGTGAGCCGATCGGAAATATTTCGGATTTATTATATACGGTAACAAGAATTTTTTGACTGATGGTCAGGATTTTATTTTCAATAAATATTTTCTCGGCATTCAGCTCAAAACGTATGGCCTGATCATTTTTCTTTGGGGGACTTAAGACTGTTCCTTCTATTATTACTTTTTTACCTGATGTCAATGCAACAAGATCTTCTTCTTCACCATTGAATGCTACTAAAAATATCCCTGACAACATAAAAAGCGTAAAAATATTAAATAATTTTAGTCTATCCGGGTTTATAAAAAAAATGAAAAGAATCAGAAGAATAAGTATGAAAAGAGTAAACAGCAAGTTATATGAAAATGTTATAAAGCGGCCAGTTAAAATTCCCGCCACAAAGCAGGCAAAGGCTGGAACTAAGGGCCGCTTTAACATTTCATTACATTTCTCTCCATATATTTGCGCCGAGTAATCTGAATTTTTCTTCCATCTTTTCATAACCCCTGTCAAGATGGTATATCCTGTTTATTTCAGTTATGCCCTCTTTGGCGATTAGTCCGGCAAGTACAAGGGAGGCACTTGCACGCAGATCAGTTGCCATTACAGGCGCGGAAAGAAGATGTTTCCGGCCTCTCACCAGCGCCTGATTACCATTAACGGTGATATCTGCCCCCATTCTTTTCAGTTCACTTACATGAATGAATCTGTTTTCAAATATGGTTTCCTTGATAATACTGGATCCCTTTGCAATACACATCATTGCCATAAACTGCGCCTGGAGATCAGTTGGGAAACCCGGGAAAGGCATTGTCTTTATATCAACACTCTCTATAACATCCGGGCCTTTTACTGATATGCCATTTTCTATTATATCAACAACTGCACCAACTGACCGGACCTTTTCGATAACCGATGACAGGTCATCTTTTTTACAGTTTAATATCTCAATATCTCCATTAATCATAGCGGAGGCTATCATAAAGGTGCCGGCCTCAATTCGATCGGGAATCACCTCATGCTCCGCAGGGGATAATTCTTTTTTCCCCCTGATTATTATTGTATCTGTGCCATCACCCTCAATATCCGCCCCCATTTTTCTTAAGATATTGGCCAGATCGGATATTTCAGGCTCTTTAGCGGCATTGTTGATAATAGTCTCTCCTTCTGCCTTTACTGCGGCCATTATTATATTTTCAGTCCCGGTTACGGTTGGAATATCAAAGAATATGTCAGCACCCTTAACGCCATCAGTTTTTGCATTGATATAACCCTGTTCAAGAAACATATCAACTCCCATGGATGACAGGGCCTTAAGATGCAGATTGACCGGTCTTGCGCCAATTGCGCACCCGCCGGGCATAGATATCTTTGCCTTACCCAGCCGCGCGACCAGAGGTCCCAACAGCAAAATAGAGGCACGCATTGTCTTGACCAGATCATAAGAGGCCTCATATTTATTTAAATTTTCACTATTTATATATAATGTATTGCCCTCTTCCCTGAAAGCTACACCCATACCTTCCATTATTTTTTTAATTGTCTGGATATCCCTTAGATCAGGGACATTGTGGATTTTGTTCCACCCTCCTGTAAGGAGGCATGCAGCAATAACTGGAAGCGCAGCATTCTTTGCCCCGCTTATCTTTACTTTACCCTTAAGCTGATGACCGCCTTCTATGAACATCTTTTGCATTTAATCATTTCCCCGTTTTTTTTTATTAAAATAGCTGTTAAATCTATATTAACCATGGATTTCAGTCAAATTATTTACATGAATAAACTCATCAAATATGATAGCTTTTTCAAGTTAAATATTGGAAAAGGAAATTCATGAATAGCGAATCTGTCAGTTTTGTTATTGATCCGACATTAGGAAAACTGGCAAAATGGTTAAGAATAATGGGCTTTGATGCCCATTATCAGACTTCATATAACAATATGGAGATTGGAATCCATATTAAAGATGGACGGACATTGCTGACCAGGAACATGGTATTAATGATCAGCCATAAACCATCTTTCATGATACATTCTGATAAAGTACAGGATCAGCTTATTGAGATGAAAAAATACGGTTTTCTCCCCGTGGCCTATAATGAGTGGTTCAGGAGATGTATAAAGTGCAATATCCCACTTATGAGCGTACAACTTGAGGACGCCCGGGGAAGAATACCGGAACATGTTTTAAGCCAAAATACCGGAGGGGTAAAATTTTGCCCCTCTTGTAAAAGATATTTATGGCCTGGCAGCCACAGGGTAAATATGTTAAATCAAATTAAGAACTGGGGGCTGTAAAAGAAGCCCTACAGATGATCTGAAAGCCCCTCATCTTGTATATAAAGACGAAAAGAGCCAATCCAGAGACATTTGTAAAAGCCTGTGGCTTACTAAACTTTTTCTTTATTTCAGGTAAAAAAAATATTTATTTTTTCTTAGCAGCCGCTTTTTTCTTTTTAGGGGCAGCTTTCCTTTTTGGAGTTGCTTTCTTTTTAGTTTTAACTTTGGCCTTTGCTCCTGCCTTAGCCTTTTTTAGCGCTGCTTCAAACTTTTTAATGCTGGCCTTTGCAGCTGTGATCTCTTTGTTAAGTTTTACTATTTTTTTCTTTGCCTGACCCAATCTGTAGTTAATTTGATTAGCTGTTGCCATAATGTCTCCTTTCATTTGACATATGATAAAATGTTTATCTTTTAGGTAATATAATAGACAAATAATAAAAAGTCAAGAAAATATACTTATTAGATGTAAAATTATATATAAAATACATTTAATTATTTTTTATCCATAAATCTATTTTTATTTTTTCTAAGCATGATTCTTTTTTTTGTAATATTTCAGATTATCGGCTTTAGGTCGATAATAGTTTAAAATTATTTATTTTTATCTAAGCCAGATTTATTGATGAGGCAGGCGCCTTTACTTTTTGAATAATGACAGTCGTCCTTTCCGATATTAATTGTGGCAAACGATAGGTGTAACTATCCTTTAGTTCCAGGTGGTGATCAAAAAGCAGTTTTTTGATTTTATTCAGCTCTGCAGGCCCCTTTCTACCCAGAAACCCTACAATAAGGCTGCCGGGTTTAAGAAAAGGATCCGATAGTAAAATAATTTTTTCCAGGCTTGTCATAGCGCGTGAAGTGACAATGTCGCATCCGCCCGATATAATGGTTTCGGTTATTGTTTCTATACGACTGTAAAATGGTACTATATCAGTTAATTTCAACATATGGATTACATACTTAAGAAAACTTATCTTCCTGCCGTTTGATTCAATTAATTTCACCTTAAAATCAGGCCGAAGTATCTTTATAATAATAGCTGGAAAACCTGCACCGCTTCCCAAATCAATCATCTCACCGCTATGAGGTAAGTATGGAACAGGTATCA
>CAZSZQ010000181.1:0-7043 GCA_964610475.1 uncultured Desulfatiglans sp. | reverse complement strand
CCCCAATAGCCCGATCATATCTTCAATACTATTTACCGGCGCCATGCAACTGTTATTGCGGCAGATATAGGCAGTAGCCATTGAATCTATGCATGAATAATTCTTCAGGTAAGGGGCTATAGATTCTATTTCAGACCTTCTTTCGTCAGGTCTGAACACTATAACCATGCCAGGAAGATACTTCCTGTTCAGCGCCTTTATCATTTCAATTGTGTCAGGTTTTCCCTCTTTACCTGTTATAACAACTTCACCGGCATTCCCTGTGATTAATTCCAGGCCGCACACAAGAAAGGTATAGGCCGAAGGCATATGCCTTACTGCCTCAGAAAATGCGCTGCACATATCAAAGGCATATTTTTCAAGATCAATCTTGCCTGTAATCCTTGCAAGTCTTATAAGATTAAGCATTGCAACGGAGTTTGAGGAAGGGACTGCCCCGTCATAAATCTCCCGTTTCCTGGCAGGAAGCTCCTCTCCATTATCCGGTGTAAAAAAGAATCCTCCCCTTTTCCTGTCATAGAAATGTTCTATAAAACAGTCATTCAATTCCAGTGCATGCTTCAGATATCTTACCTCAAAGGTTGCCTCATAAAGCTCTATGAGACCCCAGATAAAAAAGGCATAGTCATCCGCATTACCCTTAATTTTTGCCTCGTTGTCCCTGTATCTGTGTAAAAGCTCCCCTGTACTGTTTCTCATCCTGTCAAGTATGAACTCCGCTGTCTTTTTTGCGGCAGATGTATATTCATTATTATCAAAAACCCTTGAACCAAGGGCAAAGGCCGCAATCATAAGACCATTCCAGTCAGTGAGGATTTTATCATCCCGGTATGGGTGAATTCTTTTTTCACGTTCCATAAAAAGCCTGTTTCTGGCATTTGATATCTTATCCTGAAGAACCGGGAGGGCCATATTCTTCTCTCTTGCAGTCTGTTCCAGGGGTTTTGACAGATGAAGGATATTTAAACCTGTGGTTTTACCGGTGGACTCATCTCTGTAATTACCGTTTTCATTTACATTAAAAATATCAGTTATAAGCTCTGTGTCATGATGAAGAATACTCCTGAGTTCATCCTCCTTCCATAGATAAAATTTACCCTCTTCTCCTTCACTGTCTGCATCAAGGGCAGAATAGAATCCCCCCTCAGGCGATGTCATATCCCTCATAACGTAAGTAAATATTTCCTTCGCTGTTGATGCATATAATAAATTTCCTGTTGCCTGATATGCCTCTATAAAGGACATGGAAAGCATTGCCTGGTCATAGAGCATCTTTTCAAAATGGGGCAAAAGCCACTCCCTGTCGGTTGCATAGCGGTGAAAACCATATCCTATATGATCATAGATGCCCCCCTGCCTCATATGAAACAGGGTTTTTTCTGCCATTTCAAGGGCCTTTTCATTGCCGGTGCGCTTCCAGTGTCTTAGCAGAAACAGGATATTATGAGGGCCTGGAAATTTGGGTGACTGACTAAAACCTCCTTTCACCTCATCATATCTTTCATGCAGTTCATTACATGCACGTTCCGGAATGGATTCATCCGGTCTCTCACCCGGCATAATGACATCCAGACCCTTGAGGGCCTCCTGTATTCTTGATGCAGATTCCAGCACCTCCTCTTTTCTGTTCTTCCAGACATCCATGATCCTTGGGATCAGATCCATAAAACCGATCCTGCCTGACCGTGTTTTTTTTGGGAAATAGGTGCCTGCAAAAAAAGGCGTCTTGTCAGGTGTCATGATTATAGTCAGAGGCCAGCCTCCGCTCCCTGTAAGAATCTGGCAAACTGCCATATATACATTATCAATGTCAGGCCGTTCCTCCCGGTCCACCTTTATTGCCATTAGATTATCATTTATCAGCCGGGCAGCCTCTGCATCTTCAAATGTCTCCTTTTCCATCACATGACACCAGTGACAGGTGGAATATCCTATAGATAAAAATATCGGCCTGTTTAGCTCCCTTGCCTTTTCAAACACCTCATCACACCATGGATACCAGTCAACCGGGTTATGGGCATGCTGTAAAAGATACGGGCTTTTTTCATGGATAAGCCTGTTTGATATGATCTCCATTATTTCATCTCCCTCCCGGAGGTAATTTTTTTGAATTTAACATTAAACCCAGATTTTGCAACAGGGATCGTTTCGAGGATTGAAAACCCGCACTAACAGAAAATACAGAGAGGAGCAGGCCTGCTTAAATGGCTGGGATTTTCAGGGTCACTTTCGTCCCTGAGCCTGTTTTGCTTTGAATGCTAATTTTCCCGCCATGCTTTTCCACGATTTCTTTTGCAACAGTAAGGCCAAGGCCTATACCAAAGGGCCGGCCGCTGTAAAGGGGTTCATAGATCCTTGGAAATACATCATTCGGGATACCTGCCCCTGTATCTGAAACGCATATCAGGAGCGAGCCTTCTTCTGAACCGGTTTTCAGAATGATCTTCAATACCTCTGAATCTGAATCCTTCAGGGCCTGCAGGGCATTGGTAATCAGGTTTGTAAGAGCGCGGCCAAGCATTTCCGGATCTATCCTGAAAGCACGGTCACAATCAAGGTCTGTGGATAGTTCTATATTCTGAGGTAATAAAAGCCCTTCAACAAATCCTTTTATCCATGTGTCTATATTTACAGGTTTTGTTCTCAGCTCTACCTGCTGGGTATTATTTAAAAACTGTGTAAGTATACTGTCACATCTTTTTATATTACGTTCAGCCAGATTGAGCGCCTTTTCCAATCTTTCAGGCTGATTCCTTTCGATGGCAGTCCTTATAACAAAAATGGATGTATTTATGGTGCCAAGAGGATTTCTGACATCATGGGCAATGGTCGCAGCAAGCCTCCCAAGGATTTCAAGCTTTTCACTTAACTCCGGGGCTTTTTGGGGGTTTCCTGCTATCCCAGCCGGTTCTTTTCGGCTGTTATCCGGCATCAAGCGCCTCTCTTACTTCCCTGAGCATATTTCTTACATTATAAGGTTTACTGATAAAACCCTTTGCACCGCCCTCCATGGCAGATTTCATGTCTCCATCAGAGGAATACCCGCTGGCGATAAGAACCTTTAACTCCGGGTTAATTTTGAGAAATTCATCAAGACATCGTTTTCCGCCCATGCCGGGCATTATAAGGTCAAGTATTACAAGTGATATTTTAGCCCTGTTTCTTGAGTATGTCTCAAGGGCAGATTCCCCGTCAGAGGCAGTTATCAAGGTATAGCCGAATCTGGAAAGTATCTGCTCTCCAAGTTCCCTTACAGATGGTTCGTCATCAACAATGAGGATTGTTTCTGTTCCTCCGGCAGGTGAAGGACTATATTTTTTCTCGTCCGCAGCAGGGGGTTCATGTTTAATTGCAGGCAAAAAAATCCTGAAGGTTGTGCCGACACCGGGTTGGCTCTCGCATGATATGTGTCCGTTATGTTTGGTCACAAGACCATATACCATGGATAATCCGAGGCCAGTCCCTTTCCCCGGGGGTTTTGTGGTAAAAAAGGGTTCAAAAATCCTTTCGCACTCCTTTTCTGTCATTCCCTTGCCATTATCTGTTATGGAAAGGATTACATAATCCCCCGGAGAAAGGCCATGATAATTTTTGCAGTCATTCTCATTAAGGATGGTATTTTCCGTACGGATTATTATTTTCCCTTCCTCCCCGATGGCATCCCTTGCATTTATAGCCAGATTCATCATGATCTGCTCTATCTGTGAAGGATCTGCATTAACAACATGCAGGTTTTTCTCAAATACAAGCTCTATATTAATCATCTTGGGGATGGTGCGTTCAAGGAGGTTTTTTATTTCATTCACCTCATTGTTCAGGTCAACCGGCCTCATTTTACTCTCGACCTTGCGGCTGAATGCAAGCAATTGCTGAGTAAGCCCGCTTGCCCTTTGCGCTGCCCGTTCTATACTTGCAAGTTTATTATAGTCAGGATTGGTTGCATCCTTATCCATAAGAAGTATCTGGGTATAGCCGATAATTGCCTGGAGTGAATTATTGAAATCATGGGATATGCCCCCGGCAAGAGTCCCGATACTTTCCATCTTCTGTGCCTGCTGAAGATGCTGCTCCATTGAACGTTTTTCCTCTTCAGCATTCTTTCTTTCTGTTATATCGGTTATTACAGCAAAACATCCCTTAAGCATTCCTTCAGCATCAATTATGGATTGAGGTGAAACTATAGTGGGAAGCATTGCACCCCCCTTTTTTACCCATGCAAGCTCAAAGGGTGATATATCACCATTATGGCATACATCTATATAACTTGAGTATATATCTATATTTATCTCATCCAGAAAATCAGAGGCCTTTCTGCCTACTAATTCACCCTCCGTGTAACCCGTCATCTTTGTGAATTTATGATTTACATAGGTGATAACCCCGTTAAGGTCTTCCATGATCAGGCCGTCATTCATTGTTTCGACAAGCAGGCGGTAACGCTCTTCACTCTCTCTGAGAGCAGTGTTCATTTTTTCAAGTTCAAGATTTCTTTTACTCAAGGCATCCTGAACCGATATCTTTTCCTTTTCAAGCTGGAGTTTTTCAAAACATCTATCCAGGGTTTTAAGAAGCTGACGCGGATTAAGAGGTTTTCTTAAATAGTCATAGGCCCCTTCCTGAAATGCCTCTATGGCGGAATCCGCCTCGACAAAGGCAGTCATGATTACTGTTACAATATTCGAGCGGATTTCTTTGAATTTATTGATAAGGTTAAGCCCGTTTTCATGACCCAGCCTGACATCCAGGAGCACCACATCTGCATAAAAGGATTTTATAATATCCAAAGCCTCCCGCTGGTTATGGGCCTTTCCGACATGGTAACCATAGGGTTCAAGGATATCCGTCAGGCTCAGAACAAAATCCCTTTCGTCATCTACAATAAGTATCTTCCTGATATCATTATTCATTCTGATTACTCCCTCATTTGTCACATATTAAGATTTTCGGCACATGTGAGTAAAAGCTAAAATGAACTTATAATCGGATAAAGATAAATAATAAAATGACACCAGAGTTATATGGAGTATTATATTTAGTTTTACTGTCATAAAACAAGCTTATTTTCTGTAAATTGTAAATTTATTGATCATGTGGTGGGGAAGGTATGATTCCTTGGCCTTTCTGAGTCCCTCTAACCCCAGATCCTGCTCCCTGTTTATAAAGTCTGCTTCATGCCAGGCATTTTTTATAAACATCTGGTTTATGGCTGTATAAAGCCCCGGTATATCCGGGCTGGCCTTTTCAATATGTACAACTGCCGTATCCGGGTTAAGCTTTTCTCCGAGTGAAAATGCCACGATTTTACCATCAATCACAATCGCCCCTCCCCTGTAATCAAGATCCTCAAAAAAGGTCAATGCCCTCCGAACAGCATAGTCTTCTGAAAGAAGGTCAGGGTTTTCCACACATTCTTTCATCCTGCACCATTCTTCCTGCATATTCATGAAACAATCGACAAGATCCGTATCAAGTTCACGGTATTCATGCTGAAAGCTCTTTTTAAACTGGTTAAGATGGTTTTTTTTCCGGTGGTATTTCCTGCCTGACAGATTAACCAGATCAGTGGTTTTATAGACATAATCACTGTTGTCCCTGTCGGGGATGCATTTAAATCTGGTATCATCTGCAATATCTCTGACAAACCGCTCGCCTGCCCTGGATATTATTGGCTTATCAGTCTTGTCTTCAAGATAATCCAGCAGTTTATCCAATGCCTCGAGTTTGTTTCCTTGGCCAACAGGCTGAAGGCCAAACGGGGATAATCCGTCAGGGTTCAGGATTATCAGTATGACATTATCCAGCTCTGTCCATACAGGGTGATAACGGCTCTGCCACATAAAAAGATTGGTAAAGGTCAGTTCGGATATTTCAGGGGGGTCTTCATTGAAATATCTGTTGAATATTTTTTTGTCCTGCAACTCGACGGGTTTAAAATCAAGATTCATTGTTTATATTTTCTCCCTGTAAAAATAAAAGCAAGGATAAAGCGGGTTTACCCTGACGCAAGATGGCTTAGGAGTACCTTTAAGCCGATACCTATAAGCACAATACCTGCCGCTATCTCCATTTTCTTCTCAAAAAAATGGGTGCCCCTGTCGCCGATCCATACACCAATAAAGGACATTAGAAATGTGATAACCCCTATAATAATAACAGGTTCAACCACCTCTATATCAAGCAGCGCAAAACTGACGCCTGCTGCAAAGGCATCAATGCTTGTTGCAATGGACAGAGAAAAAAGCACCGCCAGATTCATAGGGTCTGTTTTTTTTTCGACTGCATCGATTTTAAATGCCTCATATATCATCTTGCACCCGATAAAAAAAAGCAGCCCAAAAACGATCCAGTGATCTATTTCACAGATATACCTCTGGAGCTTTATTCCTCCCAGCCACCCAAGAAGAGGCATAATGGCCTGAAAAATACCGAACCACGAGGCAATAATCAAGGAGTGCTTGATGCGCAGGTCTTTTATAGCTATGCCGCTTGCTATTGACACGGCAAATGCATCCATCGCAAGGGCAAGAGCAAGAAGAATTATGGTCAAATGTGTCATCAGATAGAAACCAGTCTGGATTTTTTTATTAACGTTATTATAGTATTGCAACATACATTAATGCAATTATGCTTTGAATACAAGAAGGAAGGATAGTCGTGATTTCGATATATCTAAAATGAAAGGTGAATATTATGGGAGATGACACTATTATAATCAAATGCCCTGAATGCAGCATTAAAAACAGGGTGCCTGAGTCAAAAATCGGCGAAAAACCGGTCTGTGGAAAATGCCGTACGCCTCTTCCCGCAAATACATTATCAGGGAGACCAATAGATATTACTGATAATACCTTTGAAAAGGAGGTGACCCTGTTTAACGGGCCTGTGCTTGTGGACTGCTGGGCGCCCTGGTGCGGTCCCTGCCGCATGCTTTCTCCTGTTCTGGAACAGCTAGCAGCAGATTACAGGGGCCGGCTGAAGGTGGTTAAGCTCAATACGGATGAAAATCCGAAGGTAGCCATGAAATATAATATCCAGAGCATACC
>CAZSZQ010000180.1:0-7199 GCA_964610475.1 uncultured Desulfatiglans sp. | reverse complement strand
CCGTGGTGAATGATATTTTGGTATTTTCCGTGTCCATATGATAATTCCGTCAAAACAAGACCTTGATACCGGAATAATAATTACATATACTCTGTCTTCTAAATAACCTTTTTACAGGAAGAAGGGGGAATATAGTTATGTGTGATGAAGATCTGAAAAAGAGAATCGAGGATCTGGAAAATAAACTGGGGATACTCGAAGATGTACAGGCCATCAGAAGACTGCATCATTTGTATGGCTATTTTCTAGATAAATGTATGTATGATGAAGTGGTGGACTGCTATGCAGATGAATGTGAATTTTATTTTTTTGGTGGTGTATTTAAAAATAGGGCTGGTGTACGCAGGGCCTATTGTGATGGATTCAGAAGACGATTTACTAACGGTAAAAACGGGCCTGTATTCGGTTTTCTTCTTGACCATCCCATGATGCAGGATGTTGTCGATGTTTCTCGTGACAGGAAAACCGCCAATGCAAGATTCCGCTGTATTATGATGGCAGGGACACATTATGAAAAGGATCCCAGACCGTCCTTGCCCGGTACCGCGCGGCAATGGTGGGAAGGCGCTCTTTACGAAAATTCTTATATAAAGATTAATGGAGTCTGGAAAATCAAAACACTCAATTATCGCCCTGTATGGCACGCCACACATGAAAACGGGTGGGCCTATACCCCTCCCCATTTTGTTTCGAACCAGACTGCAACATATCCTGATGATCCCTATGGCCCTGATGAATTAACAGAAATAAAACCTTTGCTGTGGCCTGAACATGAAGTGCTGCCTTTTCATTGTGTGCACCCTGTAACTCAAAAACCAATAATTACGCCTGATCCGGGCTTAAAACCCGAAAATAATGCAATTTATTAATTAGAAAAGAAGAGGAAAAGAATGATGTTAGATAAAATAAAATCAATAAATATAACAGCCCGCATCTTTTGTACTTTTATCGCCGTTTTTCTTTTTTTTGTTATCCAGGTGGTTACATTACCGGCCTGTGGCAGTGACGTAAAAAAAGAGGCCACTCCCGGGGCTGAAAGCGTTTCTGATGATGAATGGGATATAGTGGCAGAAATTAACGGTAAAACCATTTCTACCGGTGAACTTTTAAAGCAATATAATCTATATTTTATCATGTCTAGCTTTTCCAGAACATACAAAGAAGGGTCAACCGTGAATTCATACCTTGATCAATATATTACTGAACAATTACTGCTCAATAAAGCTCATGAGATGGGAATCAATGCGACAAAGAATGAAGGTAAAAATGAGATTAAAAAATTCTTTAAATTGTACCGTCTTACTGAGGAGACACTGTTAAAATGGCTAAATACAAAAACATTAACCATGGAGGATGCTGCAGCATATCTGAAAAACAGACTTATATTGAAGCGGCTAGCAGTAAAAATGTCCGGTCTTAATGATGCTTCCGATGAAGAAGCCGAAATATATTACAGAAGTAATAATGAATATTATAACAGAACTGCAAAAATACAGGCGAGTCATATTCTGATATGTCATACCGGCAGCCAGGGTTGTGAAAGCAAGCTTTCAAGAGATGAAGCCAGGGCATTGGCTGATAAAATAAGAAAATCAGTAAAACCTGAATCCTTTGCCGAACTCGCCAAGCAGTACTCGTATGACAGTACTGGTAAAAGCGGAGGCAGCCTTGGAGTAATAACGCAAGGTTCTGCGGTTCCTTCTTTTGAAAAAGCAGCCTTTGCTCTTAACAAAGGAGAAATATCCGATGTTGTGGAAACCGATTATGGTTATCATATAATATATGTAACCGACAGGCTTGAGGCACGTGCAATATCATTCGAAGAAGCCAGGGAAGAAATTAAACATACACTTGAAGAAGAAAAGGTCAATTCGGAATTGCACAAATATTCGGAAGAGATCCGAAAAGAAAAAGAGATAAAGAAACATGAAACCTCTGAAAGGAAAGATTTTAGCGGTAAAATCCAGCCATCTTCACAAAATAACAAGGCATCTCTACCTGTAAAGACATATTCTACTTTCAAGCCTACGGGCAAAGATATTCTGAAAAACACTAAAGGGCAACCGGTAATTATCCTCTTTACCAGGAAAGGGTGTCATTTTTGTGAATGGGTAGAGGAGACATATGAAGAGACAGTAAAGAAATATTTAGAAAATGGGCTTATTGAGGCCCATCACTATGATTATGATACAAAAGACGACCTTATGACACCCGGGATCGAGACAGAGATACCTCAGGAGTTTCTTAAATTATTCGATTATGATAACCCTCAGAAAGGTACGCCATACTTCAGTTTCGGAGGCATGTATTACCGCGCCGGTACCGGATATTTTCAGCAGGATGATTTATATGCAGAAGAGATGGAGATGAGTCAGGTTATAGAAGATATCTTAAGGTAATGAACCCAATTATTAATAGCCGGAACAGGTAAAATGAATTTCCCGCTTGTGAAAACTGCAAAGGATTTTCTGCCGTTAAAGGAATATTTTTTAGATAACAGGTACAAGCTTGTTACCGGTATTATCTGCCTTCTGGCTGTTGACTTTCTTCAACTCCTCATACCAATTGTCTTAAAAAGGGTTGTTGATGCCCTTACATATAAGATAGCCACACAAGATCTTCTTATAAAATACAGTTGTATCATACTGGTCATTTCTCTTTTAATCGCTGTATTACGCTACATATGGAGACTTTGTGTCATTGGATTTTCCAGGATTGTGGAAGAGCGGCTGAGAAACAGGCTTTTCAGCCACCTTCAGATATTA
Source organism: uncultured Desulfatiglans sp. (assembly GCA_964610475.1). Lineage (GTDB taxonomy): Bacteria > Desulfobacterota > DSM-4660 > Desulfatiglandales > HGW-15 > JAAZBV01. The sequence goes on along the minus strand of CAZSZQ010000180.1, from coordinate 4,434 downwards.
TCCATGTCTTTTTTTCTTAAGACAAAGACAGGCGATATCATGGCGCGATCCATTAATGATATAAACGCAGTCAGAATGGCAACCGGAATGGGGCTGGTTTCACTCATTGATGCCATTACCATAGGAATAGCAGCCATATGCTTTATGGTATATATAAGCCCTTCTCTCGCAGCATTATCCCTAATCCCTGCGCCATTTATAATATTGATGGCACGTATCTACACAAAAAAGATGTCCAAAGGATACGATAAAGTACAGAAGAGCTTTTCTGATCTTACTGAAAGCACCAGAGAGGCATTTGCCGGTATCCGTGTTGTCAAATCATTTGTAAGGGAAAAATGGGCATCGGAAAAGGTGCAAAAGGAGGGTTTTAATTATGTGTCTGAAAATATCAAGCTCGCCCGTACCCTGGCGTTTTTTTTCCCTGTTATGACGATCTTTACTAATCTTGGTCTCGGCATAGTCATCTTTTTTGGCGGAAGGTTAACAATCCTTGGTAATATAACAACAGGTGACTTTGTTGCCTTCATCGGTTACCTCAATCTTTTAACCTGGCCCATGATGGCTATGGGGTGGGTAACGAATCTTTTCCAGCGGGGGGCAGCCTCTATGCGCCGTATAAGTAAAATACTGGATGAGATACCTGAAATAGAGTCAAAGCCGGGGGTTGCCAATTTTAAGATAGAAAAAGGCGCCATATCCATAAAGGATGTGCATTTTGTATATCCTGACAAGAGAGAACCCGCATTAAAAGAGATTAACCTGGTTATAAATGGCGGTCAGACCGTTTCCCTGGTGGGAAGGGTAGGGGCCGGAAAATCCACATTGCTCCACATGATCCCACGTCTTTTTGATCCTAAAGCAGGCACTATTTTGATTGATGAAACAGATATCCGTGATATCCCGTTGAATGAACTGAGATGTAATATTGGCTTTATTACCCAGGAGGCTGTTATTTTTTCAGATAGCATCATAAACAATATTACTCTGGGGAGAGAGGATATAACCCTTGAACAGATAGAAAAGGCTCTACACTGCGTGAGGCTTTATGATGATGTTATGGAGCTTGAAATGGGAATTGATACCGTGTTGGGAGAAAAAGGAGTTACCCTTTCGGGAGGACAGAAGCAGCGTCTGACCATTGCCAGGACAATGGTGCTTGATCCAGCTATACTTATTATTGATGACTCGCTTTCAATGATAGACACCAGAACCGAAGAGGAGATACTAAACGAGATAATAAACCTCAGGAAGGGTAAGACAAATATCATAGTTTCACACAGGCTTTCTACAATAAGCCGGGCGGATTTTGTAGTGGTCATGAGGGATGGGGAGATTATCGAAGCGGGTGATCATAACACATTGTTAAATATGGGACATGAATTCAGTAGGCTATATAAAAAGCAGGTTATGTCCCATGATCTTGAATAGGGTTTAAGAATGCATGCTGATTTCGGATATATGGAAGAGGGAAAGCTTGGTAAGCCCTATAATATAAGGCTCCTTAAACGGCTTGGTATATATGCAATCCCATACCGGAAAGTCATAGCAGTAGCGCTTACTGTGGCTGTGGCGATTACCCTGCTCGATCTTGTTTTGCCATATCTTTCAAAAATAGCTATTGACAGATATATCCTGTCTTCGTGGCAGCAGATTAAGGTTGATGATCCGGAAAAAAAGGCAGCAGCAGGGTTTTCGGTTAAATATAAAGATATCCTGACCTTCAGTCATGATGGAAGCACTGCATTTTTCCATACAAAGGATGTTAAGGGTATTGACCCGATATCGCTTAATAATCTGAGGGCGGAAGGTTCCTTATCTGAGATATCCTATTACATATTTAATAATGATAATTATGCCTTCATAAAAAATAAGGAAGGCCTTAAAAATGCCAGTGTCCTTATGTCAGACGGCCGTATTGCCCTGACAAAGGATATCATGAATAAACTTTCATCAGATGAAATTCTTAAGATCAGAGCGGATGATATGAATGGTCTTGTCAAGATCGGCATTTTCCTGATCTTAGTGTTAATAGTATCATTTGGGCTTAATTACATGGATTATTATCTTCTTGAATATATCGGGCAGAATATAATGCAGGATATACGTATGGCCCTGTTTGATCGAATCCAAAGCCGTGCGCTCTCATTTTTTAACAGGCACCCGGTAGGGCGTCTGGTAACAAGGGTTACAAATGATATAGAAAACCTGAATGAGATGTTCAAATCAGTGCTTGTGACACTATTTACAGATTTCTTTATCCTTGCCGGGATACTAGTGGTACTTCTTTACATGAACTGGGGGCTTGCTCTGGTGAGTTTCATCATACTGCCGGTTATCTTTATCTTTACACTCATAGTAAGCAGGTTGATGAGGGATGCATTCAGGATACTACGTGAAAAGGTCTCAAAGCTAAATGCTTACCAGCAGGAACAGATTTCAGGCATGAGGGTGATCCAGTTGTTAACCAGAGAAAAATATCAGATGAAGATTTTTTCAGGGTTGAATCACGAAAATTTTCTGGCAGGTATGTATCAATTGAAGCTCTTAGCAATCTTTGTACCTGTAATGGAGCTTTTATCAGCCATAGGAGTTGCCATTATCATATGGTATGGCGGAGGCAAGGTCATATCAGAGCAGATGAGCCTTGGTTCTCTTGTAGCATTTATCAGCTATATCCAGATGTTTTTCAGACCCATACGCGATATATCTGAAAAATATAACATCATGCAACTGGCAATGGCATCAACAGAAAGAATATTTGAGTTTATGGATAATGGGGAGGTGATCCCTGATCCTGAGTCACCCATTGATATAGGACAAAAGAAAGGGAAGATAGTATTTAAAGATGTAACCTTCTCCTATGATGAGGGCAGACCTGTACTTAACAATATAAGTTTTGAAATAAATCCGGGTGAGATGGTTGCGGTTGTAGGTGCAACAGGCGCAGGAAAGAGCACACTCGTAAACCTGATAGAAAGATTCTATGACCCTGATAAAGGGGCTGTTCTGTTAGACGGCATTGATATAAGAAAAATAAAAAAGGCCGACCTAAGATCCAGGATATCGCTTGTGATGCAGGATGTATTTTTATTTTCCGGTAATCTTAAGGAAAATATATCACTGGGAAATGGTGATATTACATCTGTAGAAATAGAGGAGGCAGCCCTTGAGGCAAATGCAAAATGGTTTATAGATAAACTCCCAGATAAGTTTGATCAGGAGATAAGTGAGGGTGGTACTACGTTGTCCGGAGGGGAGCGGCAGTTGCTCTCATTCTCAAGGGCCCTTGCATATGATACGGATATACTTATCCTTGATGAGGCAACATCGAGTGTTGATCCTGAAACAGAGAGGCTGATCCAGGATGCAATCAACAGGATGACAGCAAGCCGTACAACCCTGGTTATTGCACACAGACTCTCTACAATTAAAAAGGCTGACAGGATAATAGTAATGGGCCAGGGCAAAATCATTGAACAGGGGAGCCATGAAGAGCTGATGGCAAAAAAGGGTAAATATTACAGGTTGAATCTTTTCAGAGAATCTTATGATGAGGAAGTGTAGAAACCGCTGATAAACGCGAATGAACGTGAATAATTGAAATAAAAATCAATTAGCGTTTATTAGCGTTCATTCGTGATTACAGAGTTTATTCACCTGTATTTCAGGAGAACGAAAATGGAAAAATTGACTATACTGAAAACCCTCACACCAGCAGCCGTCAGGCGCTGGATTATAAAAAGTATGGCAGTGATTCTTGTTTGCAGTATATTGTTTATTAGCGGATGTGTGAGCATGACAAAAAAGGATCTGAGGCTTGTTTCCAAGGCCAATATGCAGTTTAATGGATCGGCAATTTTTAGTTATCAGGATAAACTGCTTACGCAGATCGAATCCAGTTCAGCAGCCTTCACAGGAGGGCAGTCAGGTGACTGTGGCTCATGTGTAGCATTAGGAATACCATAATGAGGCGCCTTTACATATGTATGATCATGATTCTGTTAATAACAGTAATGGGCGATATGGCGTGGAATGCAGGAGAAGTTGCTCCACCATTCACCCTTTTGCGGCGTGGAACGGAAAAACAGGTCAGCCTGTCTGATTTCTACGGACAGATTGTAGTACTTGATTTTTTCAGCGCCGGTTGCAGACGATGTTTAACTGCTTCATGGGAGATTGAGACTGGTATTCAGAAATACTATAAAGCCCGTTCCGGAAACCCCCATGGTATAAAGGTCCAGGTGATTTCGATTAATTCGGATGTTGCCAGGCAGGATGACATGAGTGCATTTATAGATGATACCGGGATGAGCATGGTTCTGGAAGATACCGGAGGTACACTGCTGGATCTCTATGATGGTTCCACCTTGCCATACGTGGCGATCATTGATGCCACAGGAACTGAATCAGGTGTATTTCCGCCAACCTTGG
>CAZSZQ010000179.1:2113-7278 GCA_964610475.1 uncultured Desulfatiglans sp. | reverse complement strand
ATGAAAGGGCAGAACTGGATATCAGGATTGCAGAATGCCCGCCCAATATATCTATTGATGAGCGACTCCAGTGTGTGCTTGAAAAATTAAGGGATCGGGTAGTAATATGAAATAGTGAAATAGCGATCTGCTTTTGACCTTTGTTTTTTAAAGGTCAAAAGCAGACTTGACTCCTAGTCCAAATGTCAATGGTAAATCTGGCCTTTCAATGGGTGGCCCCTTCTACAATAAACCATGAAGACAACTGTTCGAATCCTTTATTAATGGAGATTGTTGGCACATAACCTAATTGTTTTCTGGCTGCGCTAATATCAAACCAATGCGAAGTACAAAGCTCATGCACCAAAAATCGTGTAAGGGAAGGCTCATTTCTAATTGCAAGTATTTTATAAACCAATTCCAGCAAACATGCTGCTATTAAGGCAGTTTTGGAAGAGATAGATTTTGTAACAGGGGGCAGGCAAGCAGCTTCCAGAATGTGGTTGATGAAATCCCAAACCGGAAGTGGCTCCCCGTTGGTAATAAAAAAAGCTTTACCAGCAACATCGGGATTCTGTTTTATTGTATCGGCTGCACATAAATGGGCTGAAACGCAATTATCAATATATATCGTATCGATCAAATTCTTACCTTCCCCAATTCGCCTCAATTTATCTGTCCTGGATCGTTCAATGACTCCGGGGATAATATGGTTATCCCCAGGCCCCCAGACAAGATGGGGGCGTAGTGACAGTGTTTTTAATGAAGAGCAATTAGCTTTCAATACATACTGCTCTGCCAATGCTTTGGTCTTTATATAGGGTGACATCGGTCTAGAGGGGTAAGGCGTCGTCTCGTTTGCACCATCGATATTTTTACCATCAAAAATGACGCTGGCTGAGCTTGTGAAAATTAGGTATTTTACTCTCTGCAACACACAGGCATTTACGACATTCTGTGTACCCAGTACATTAGGTCTGTAAAATTCCTGGTATGCCCCCCAGACTCCAGCTTTTGCAGCCACATGAAAAACAATATCTCTGCCAGCAAAAGCCTTTGTTACTGCCTCTGGATCGGTCAAATCGCCCCTAATAATTTCTATTCCAAGACGTCTCAATTCAGGATAATCGCCACGGGAGAAACTTGCAGTTTCATAGTTATTTTTTAGCAACTGCTTCAACAGCGCAGCTCCAATAAAACCACCACCTCCGGTAACCAGAGCTTTCACTTGATCCTCCTTTTTGCCCAAACCGCTAATTTCTCCCGTTGAATTTTTGCATTGTGGCGGGCGTCCACTGGAAAATATTCGGGGAAAATGATGTCTTTAATAAGTCGCGTCATATCGTTGGTCGCTCCTAATTCCAATAACTCTCGAATTAATTCTCTTTTATTATAACCGGAATCGCCTGGCTTCAATTGTACGCACAGTACAGGCTTCTGTTGCTTATTCATATCATCAGGTAAACCCACTAATGCAGAACGAAATACACGGGGATGTTGGTTAAACACTGCTTCACAAGGTATTGTGAACAGTGTCTGTTTAGCTGTAACGACGCGATGCGATTTGCGCCCATAAAACCACAATCTACCTGCTTTGTCCAATCTCCCGACATCTCCCGTTCGATGCCAGACATTACCATTTTTCGGATTCGTTATTTTAAAGATCGCGTTAGCTTTTGGCAGATTAAAATATTGATGACTCACCACAGGACCTTTTACCAAAATTTCACCGATCTCATTCTCATGCAGTTCAAGTGTGTCTTTCCAGGCAGAGATCAGATCATCATTGATCTCGATTATTTTAACATCGATTCCTTTCAACGGACGTCCGACACAGATACCCTCTATTTTTTCCTCATTGCTGGTATTCTGCCGTAAAATTTCGGATGCTGTTATTTTTGTGATCGGCAAAGCTTCAGTAGCACCATACGGTGTATAAATTTCAGCGTCTTCTGAGAGCAATTGTCTGAAAGATTCAAGAAGCGACTTTGATGTCGGTGCACCTGCTGTAATGACTTTTTTCATAGAAGGCAATTTTACCTTTATTTTCTTCCCGTAATCAGTTAGTCGATTTAATACCATTGGTGAACAGAACATCTGGGTGCATTTATGCTGCTGTATATTGGCAACGATTTTTTCCGGAATGAGTTTTGCTGGGTGCACAGTATCCATATCTGCCATGACCAGCGTAAGTCCCAGGCAGATCGAAAATAGACCAAGCAAGGGGAAAGTACAAAGTTCGATCTCTTCTGGTTCATACTTGAAATCTGATTCTAAATAGCGGATCTGAGCATTTAGCATAGCAGCAGTAAAAACCACTCCTTTGGGCGGACCTGTACTACCGCTGGTGAAAAATATACCTACCATATCTTCAGCTTTGATTTGAGCGAGTGGGTAGGGGCGTGCTTTATCTGACCGCAAATCTTTCAATCGATAGCCATTCCAAAACCAGCGACGTCCTGCTGTTATATTAATCTTAACAGTTTTGAAGGCGCCAGGATATAGGTTTTTAAAAATGTGCGCTTTAGGAATGCCAATAAAAGCATCTGCCTCCAATGAGGCAAGAGCGTTCGCCATAGCTTTGGTCCCCATGCCAGGATCAATCATCACTAAAATAGCGCCGACACGCAGCAGGGAAAAGGTCAATATGATAAATTCTAATCCAGGGGGAATCATTAATATAGTATGGGTATTTTGGGTAATTCCTGCATTTTCCAGACCAAAGGCGTACCTGTCCACTTCGTCCTGCAATTGTTGGTATGTCATTTTCAAAGGATGCTGTAGTGCCAATTTGGACGGAAATCGTTCTACGGTACGAGAAAAAAGTTCTGATAGGTTTTGATTTTTCATTTCAAATTAACTAACGTCTTATTTTAATTATTATTAGAACGGTTTTGATATAACGCAAGAGCTGTGGTTATACCGGAACCCACAGTTAAAAATAATATATTCCGTGAATGCTTAAAACGACCATTATTCCAGACTTTTTTTAGAGCAAAAGCTGATCCTGCCGTATGAAACTCTCCACAATGATTTTCAACTTCGATGATTTGTTCACCGACGTCAATCTGATCTTTAAATTTCGAAATGATTCCTTTTGGACTTTGAGAGGGAAGAATAAGATCGATGTCAGTGAGTGGGAACTGTGTTTCATTGAGAAAATCTTTTAACGATAAAATCATACATTGAACACACAAGTCAAGGTAATGTTCTTTTTGATTTATTAAAAGAACATTCCGCATCTCCTCCTTTTTCTTCCAGGATTTCCAGGTAACATAACTATTAAATGCATCTTTATATTGTGGAAATGTATAGGTTTTAAACCTTGTGAACCCTGATCCATTATGAGTCGCTGAAAGGAGAATCGCTGCAGCGGCCGGAGCAAAATTAAAGGAATTTGATAAATTATGAAAAGGTTCAGCATCTCCAGTAACGATCATTCCTTTATGGATTTTTCCATGCCGGATAAAGCTATCCACCAATTGCATGCCGGATACCAATCCGCAACCACCGTTATTTAAATCAAAGGAAAAGGTATTGTTGCCATTCTGAGGCATGAGATTAACTCCGATCTTTTTTTGAATAAATGAAGCAATTGCAGGTTCAGCAATATGTTCGTCCCTGTAAATGCCGGTATATACAAGCAAATCGAGTAAAGCTGGATTCAGGTTTGCTTTTTTCAGACATCTTTTTGCTGCTGCCGCAGTCAGGGGAATAGCTCTTGTTCTGAAAAAAGTGAATAAAGGCTGTGAAACAGTAACCATTTCAATTTTAGTTCCCATATCGTTTTACCATTCCATTCATGGGAAAAATGACGACTCCAATGACCAATCCTGAAGCGAAGCTGAGCAGCATGATCAGATCGCCTTTCTGGAATCGTTTTTCATTTAAGTAACGGTATAATGCCAGGAAATGTGTTGTTGATGCTGTATTTCCATAATCCCTCAAATTTGTGATTACTTTTCCAGGTCTGGCGCCAAAATAATGAGCATAATCTTTAGCCCCTGAAGAAATTGAGCTTCGAGAGGTTTGATGCGGAATCAAGTAATCTATTTGTTCGAATGAAATGTTGCTTATTTTCAAGGCGTCTCCAACAAGTGCTTTTGAGTTTGAAATCGATACCTGATGAATCTTTTTTGCATTTGTTTTCATGAAAAAACCAGGTGATTTTCGATTTTGCTTACTAATGCATAGCTGATTGTATTTTGAAAGCGTAATGAAATTTGAAACAACAATTCCTTCACCACCATTTGGGATACGCTCCAGTATTACAGCCGCTCCGGCGTCACCAACAGTTAAAGAGGCCAGTTCGGATTTTATGGTCTTTCGAATGTTCTTTACAGCATGATCTTTCAGACTGGTGATATATTCGCCACTCACAACCATACAAGAACGAATATCGCCTAGTTGAATGAAATTGTCTGCTATATATACGCCTGTGAGCATGCCTGCACATGCATTGGTAATATCTAAATTTGCTGCTTTTTCAGCGCCGATGGCATCTTTGATAAAAATGGAAATGGGCGGTTCGTATTGGTATGAAGTTTCACCTATATGTTTTGAAATTGAACAGTACAAGATCATATCCAGATCTTTGGCTTGATACCTGGAGTGATTTAAACAATCCCTGGCGGCGTTAACGGCTAATGTGTATGAGTCTTCACCCTGCGAACAGACTCGTCGTTCCATTATTCCTGTTAATAGTTCGAACTTTTTAATTGCCGGTAGATTCAGATTGCCAGCGATCTCTTTTGTGTTCAAACGATTTTCTGGCATGTATACACCGATGCTTTCAAATTGACTCTTCCAATTCATATATCACCTTTTTTTACCAGTTGAATGATGATCTTTGCCAATGTTTCTCCCGCATCTTCTTGTATGAAGTGCCCCCCTTTTAGAATGAGGTGTTTTTGATTTTTTGCACCAGGAATTCGCTGCTGTAAATATTTATTGCCGCCACGAGTGAACGGATCGTTATCACTAAATACGGTTAAAAAAGGCTTTTTCCATTTCTCCAATACTTCCCATGCGTTACGATTTGCTTGTGTAGCAGGATCTTGTGTTGTGACAGGAACAAGCTTCGGGAATGCACGGACCCCGGCTTTAAATTTAGAAGATGGGAAAGGCGCCTTATAAGCGTATCTCTCCTCTTTGTCCAGCTTTTTCAAACAACCAAAATTAACAAT
>CAZSZQ010000179.1:0-2013 GCA_964610475.1 uncultured Desulfatiglans sp. | reverse complement strand
CCTGATAAGAATAATCTTTGATCCTTTTTGGCTTATCTGATTTGCCAAAACCGATGAGATCTGGCGCAATGACCCGATAGCCGGCTGTTGCACACTTTGGAATGATGTGACGGTACAAATACGACCACGAAGGTTCTCCATGCAGCAGTAAAATTGGATTTGCAGCCTTATCGCCTTCGTCTACATAATGCATACGTAATTCATGTGTTGTAGTATAATTAGGGTCGAAATGATAATCCTTCAAATTTTGAAAACGTATTTCCGGGACTCGATAGAACTCCATTCAATTCACCCTGAAAACAAGTTAGTTAAATTTTATCATAGTTAAATTGTTTATATGTTTTAAATAAAAAGTATAACCAGGACTTATTACCATCCATCCATATTTTATAAATCCAGTATCAGGCATTATAACATTTCAACAGATAGAATCAAATTCATTCCCCTTTATTAAAGGAGTTGATATAGTTAATCCATTAAGTCAACCCGGTCGCCGATCCGGATTATCCTCTATTTGATATTTTGTGTTTGAAGAACTCGTTTTTAAATAAACCTATTTTATAAAACCTGAATGACACCCTTAAAGAAACAAGTCAAGCAGGTTGGCACTGGCTTCCATGAAACTATTTAAGCAAAATAAATTGAGTTTCCTACTGTTTTTTTCCTGTTATCGTGGTAGTCATGCCTTTCTCTATTCCCTCCATCAATATTGTCATCCTATTTCCATCTGCAGACACCGTCATGTGCCTCACTTCTACAACCAACGATTTGTGTTTTAGAGTTACATCGATCATGCGTTCATTCACCTTGTTCAGGGATACCGTTATGCCAGAGGATCCCTTCATTTCATAATATTTACCGTCAAATTTGGGTTCCCACGATGAGCCTCCAGAACTCGAAAAGATCAGGCCATCCGGTATGCTTTTAAATGTATCTATTGTCATAATGTATAATCTTTCGCTTGCCACACGCCGGAAATCTCATGCGAACCGGGCGGGCCTTCGGCAATACGGCTATATGTCGCTGTAGATACAAATGGTTGCTTACCAGGGCCATGATAATCGGTCATCTCAATGGTACTCGTTTTACCATCTGCGGAAATGGTGGTTTTTCTCATTCCGATAAGTTCCCGCTTTTTCTTTAATGTGCCCTCTATCGATTTGTCATCCACTACCTTAATGGACATGGTATCATACTCTTCGTTTTTCGGTGACACATGCTGGTCTGTACCATCAGCCTTGATATTGATCTCAGGATCACAGCCAATGCATTGAAAAACTTCGTTCTGCAGTACTACCAACCCACTTCTACCCTGCGAAACTTTTTGGTTTACTTCGATCTTTATCTTCCAAGTGCCGTCAAACGGACTTTCTGCCCAAGAAAAATTTACCGGCAATAGGATTAAAAACAGGAATATTGTTTTCTTCATAGTTATCTCCTTTCATGAAATATGTTGAGCACGCTTTTGGATAAACATATTTCATAATACCCGAATAACGCCATCTTGATCGTAACAACACAAAGTCATTCCCAGAATTCAACAACGCCGCTCAGGTGTGACGCTTCTTTTGCGCCATCCCTTGCAGAAGACAGGTTATGCCTCGACATTATTACTGCTATGTTTAATAATCCGAACAATATTAGTAATTCCAAGAATCAAAAATGAACTCAGCAATATGTAAAGAGGAACGAAAATAAAAATTAATCCGGCTGTTGAACTTGGACGACCAATGTAAAGACCACTATAGGCAAATGCAGAAAACAAAAAGATCAGAATTGAAAATACTGAAGCAATTAGCGAGTATTTTGGGCTTGTGGCTTTATAGAGTGAACGACATAGTAACCAACAAACAGGATATGGTATCAAGACCCATATTTCAAAACCAAGAATACCATAAGTTATTTTCCAAACAGCTTGGTGTAGAGAAGTAGCCAGTGAGAGAAACGTTGAGATTAGTAGTAAAAGATTACCTATGAAATTTTTTCTCATGTTAACCTCCTGAAGCAGATCAA
>CAZSZQ010000178.1:0-7318 GCA_964610475.1 uncultured Desulfatiglans sp. | reverse complement strand
TGTTAAGAGCACACTCTTTGACCAACTGCGCCTGAATGCGTCGGCATTTTACAATGAATACACAGATATCCAACTCTTTGTAACCCTGTGCGACTGGGCACCTCCTGGTCAACAGGAGCCTTGTGGAGCGCAGAGAAATGTTGGCGATGCAGAGGTGAAGGGACTTGAATTGGAAGGTGTATGGCAGCCAACAAGGTCTTTTTTGGCGGATTTCTCATTTAACTATTTAGATTATGAGTATACCAAGGTGGATCCACTTGCAGATGTTGATCCGAATGGTATGGCACTGTATACACCTGAATTTAAATGGAACGTTGGCGCACAATACAGGTGGTTCCTTGGTAAATGGGGAGATTTGACCTACCGGGCAGATATAGCATGGCAGGACGAAATGCAGACAAACCCAAATAACATCCCGGGAACAACCATTGACAGCTATTACCTTGCTAACACACGTTTGACATGGCGTTCGGACAATCTAAAATGGCAGGCCAGCCTGGAATGCAATAATGTTTTTGATAAATACTATTATCAGACCATTTTTGGTCTTGTTGATGATGCAGGTATTAACAATGCCCAACCCGGAAGGCCGGCAGAATGGGCCTTTACTATTAAACGAATCTGGTATTTTAATTAACGACTTTTAGAATCAAAAAAAGCGGGGGTAGTTTTACTCCCGCTTTTTTATCCTGGTTTGGAGGTTTTAGCAGGATTAATCCCTGACCATTTTCAGGTGGGTTATAAAATTCCACCCTATCTGTAATACTTTTTACTCTGCCTTTCCGCCTCATCAACAATTACTGCATTAATCCTCTGTACATCAGGGTCTTTATAATTTAGAGACTTTACTCCTCCGTTAAACATGAAACCACCATCAGGTGCCAGCATATCATATGTTTTGCGGACTTCACCTCTCACTTCTTCCTCATCAAATGCAGGCCATGTGTCAGGCATCATATATTCAAAACCGCCATTGATGGCCAGATGCCGTCCGTACTTCTTTTTAATAGCAGGAAGGTCATTCATTATCTGGGCAGGGTCCCATACAGACACACCGATTTCCACCATTGACGGCAGCAGTTTCTCGCACTTACCGCAGTTATGATAAAAAATCGGAATACCGGCATTTCGTGCAACATCAAGACATTTTTTATACCTGGGCACAAGAAGCTCTTCAAACAAAGCAGGTGAAATAAAAGAGTTCATTTGAGTTGCCGTATCATCCAGGAGATAATAGCCATCGGGCTTGTAATAGTGAACAACATTTTGGGTAATATAGAGGGCATGCTCAAGCATATAATCGAACAGTGCCTCGACCTCTTCAGGTTCTTCATATAATGCCATCAGCGCCTGTGTAAACCCCATCATCCCTACAAACTGCTGAAAGATATCGGCAAATCCGCTTATGGTAAGTGATGTTACATCAGGGTCTTTTACATATTTGACCCAGTCCGCCTTTGCAGCGGCCTCCCAGTCAAACCCAGAATAATCAGGGGCCTTTATTACATCCCTCCATTTTGTAATATCCGTAAGGATAAAATCACTGGCCTTTGGCATTGCTGTAAAATCGACTGCATCGCTCACAACAAAGGGTACGCCCCAGGGATCAAACCCGCCCTTAGGGCTGCGAAAATCACCTATTATAGCCGGGTCGCATATCGCCATAAGTGGCGGATGATAAATATTTTTTTTTGATACTACGGGGACATATTCCGGTAATTCACCCCTTGCGACCCTTAAAAAATTTTCCTTTTCAGTTAAATGTGCAGCCATTAAAACCTCCACACGCACAGTAATCATATATTTCGAACAAGGTTTTTTCTGTTGATATCACACCATATCATTCAAAACAACCATACTTCTTTATAAAAGTTAGGCTATTGTAACCATATATAATCCGAAGGTTTTTTTATTTATGGATTTTTTAACCGCTACTTACCCTGCTTCTCAAGATTTGATATAAAACGGTTTGATGTTTCTATCGATTTGTTCATTTTGTCTATAAGAATATTAATCTCACCCTTTAATGTCTTAAACTCAACACGCAGCGAACCGATTGCCTGGGCATTAAGATTGTGCTTCAGATACAATACATTGTCCTGAAAGGTGCGCAGTACGGGAGCCATGCTGTTTTCTGCCTGAAGCATGCTTTGAAGCATCTTGTTGTATTGTTCCTTTGTTGCCCTCAGTTGTTTCCTGCTTGAATTTTTCAACTCAGCATTTTTATACATCTCCAGTTCATCTTCCCATTCCTTAAAGAGGGCATCAGCAACGGATTTCACCCTGGCTATACGATCAGAGACATTTTTTGCCGCCACCTCACTTTCTTCATATTCAGAATTGAGCTTTTCATATGCCTGCCTCAGATCTGTATCTTCTACCTGTATAACAGAGCTGAATTTTTCAAGAGCAGTTTTAAATTGCTCCTGGGCTTCAGTCTGGGCATCCCTGGCATCCTCAACCCGATCCACCAGGATATCTCTCTTATGTATCCCTGCCTTTTCCATGGCGCCGTAATATGCAGTGGAACAACCGTTTGAGACGACCATAAGTAAAAATAAAAAAGAAAAATAAGTAATCGATTTTATAAATTCTATTCTTTCCATAATGTCTCCTTTTAGATTACCGGGCAGGGCTGCCCTTACATGGTTTATCCTATTATTTGAACGGTAAATCAAGGCTCATCTTAAAAAAATCACAGGTTTATTTAAACAATATACATCGTTGACAATGAACAAGTTGTTCATATTGGCTATTTGCCTTGACAGTGAAATTTTATGTTTCTATACTCGGACACCTGAAAGAGGGGCTATCTTCTCTTGATCGCCATTTTTACCTGCTAAATCGTTTCCCTATTATTAAAGAAGTTCATATAGATTTTATAAAAAGGAGAAATACTATGAGTAAAAGAATGGTTTTTTTGTTGTCTGCTTTGATCCTGATTTCATGCGTTTTTCAAGGAAATATCTATGGAAAAGAGTGTGACCGTGCCTGTCTGGAAAAATATATAGATAGATACATGGAGGCAATGCTCAATAATAATCCTGATCTTGAACTCTTTGCAAGAGACTGCAAGTTTACTGAAAACGGGGTGCAGCTTCCCCTTGGCAATGAAGGGCTTTGGGTGGGCATGTCAGGGATAGGCGACTACAGATTTTATGTGCCTGATATAGAGACACAGCAGGTAGCATTTATCGGCACTGCCCGTGAAGGTGCGGCTGGTAAAGACGGACAAAGTCCTCTTGTTGCAGTTGCTATCAGGCTAAAAATAGTTGATGACAAAATTACCGAAGCTGAACAGCTCGTAATCCGTCCTGAGGCAAACCCCATGGGCGGAGGTCAGAGCAGCATGTCGTTTCCTCCTACAGGGGAGAGTGTGGAAAAACTTGGGAAACCCCATGAAGTCTATTTTCAGGTGATACCCGAAGGTAAACGCCCTTCACGTGAAGAGATGATCAAGACAGCAGACTATTATTTTTCAGGGATGCAGAAAAATGATGGAAAAGGGTATTACCCCTTTTCTGATGACTGTCACAGGCTTGAAAACGGAATGCCCAGCACCAATGTACCTGTACCGGAAGGCCAGGTACGGCCTGATCCGAAAACTTCAACCATGTATTCTGCATCATGGGGCTGCAAAGAACAGTTCGAGTCAGGACTGCTTAATTTTGTTACCCGAATCAGAGACCGCCGTTTTGTAGCGGTGGACCGTGAACGCGGTATTGTCTTTGCCTTTGGTTTCTTTGATCACCACAACATAAACTGGACATGGCAGCTTGCAGAGCTCTTTAAGATAGAAAACGGGCTTATCCGCCGGATAGAGGCTGTTTTCCATCGTTCTCCATTCGGAATGAATTCCGGATGGAGCACCTATGAACAGGGGATTTCAGACCAGGTGCAGATGGTCAGATAAAGTTTTATGGTCTGCGGTATACGGTTCAAGGTTAACAAAAAAAAACCTTAAGCCGTATACCGGTATTGTTATTACGCAATATATTGTCTGTTCTCCAAACCGGGGAATTGAATCTAAAAACCGTTATTAATAAATTTCATTTCGATATATCAAATTGAACATATCAACCGTATCTTTGACTAAAACCGGTCAAAAATTACCCTCTCCATTGAATTATTAACCAATTTATTCAGTCTCAAAACTATTATTATCTTGACACACGATACTCATATATTTATATTAACACAACGTGAGAGAAGTTATTTTATGATGGTACCGGATATCCTGATACAACCTTTAGCGGCTGGAATATTTAATATTTCAGATAATAGGAGGCGTTGTGTTTAATTCAGGAGAGTTACGAATTTTTAGCGGTAAATGGAGGTATTGTTCATGGCTAAAGACAAAAATAAAAAACCTGACAAAGCTGAAAAAAAGAAGTTCTCCAGGCGGGATTTCCTGACATTTGGAGGAGCTGCAGTTGCAGGCGGGGCGCTTGCCGTTTATGTCCCCCAAAAAGCGGAGGCACAGGAAAAACAGGAATATCCGCTTTCATCCAAGTATCTGGTTTGTGACAGCAGAAACTGCGCCGGATGCTATGGATGCATGATAGCATGTTCAACTGTACATGAAGGGCAGTCAAACCTTTCTTTATCCAGGATTCAGGTCCACAGGTCAGTGCTTGAAGCATACCCTGCTGATATAAAGATAAATATATGCAGGCAATGCCCTGAACCATTATGCGTAATCAACTGTCCTACAGGGGCATGTCATATAAGCGAAGAAAACGGCAACGTAAGAATGGTTAATGCTGAGGAATGCATAGGTTGTAAAACATGCATACAATCATGCCCGGTTATTCCACACCGCCCTATATGGAATCATGTTACAGAAAAGGCTATGAAGTGTGACCTTTGTACAGACACCCCCTATTATAATAAAAAAGGCGGCATCAATGGTTCACAGGCCTGTGTTGAAGCCTGTGTGGCAAATGCATTAAAGGTTGTAACGGAACTTCCGGATCAGACCGATATCAATGGATATGACCGGGACCTTCAGCCGCCCCGAAAGCCCATGCCAAATTTTATGGGTGCTCCAAAAGCCAAGGCTAACCCCGAGTAAAAGAAAGGAGAACAGATATGGCTACACCAGGATACGGTGATAAGATATTATTGGTGAATCTCACCACAAAAGAAATTATTAAATTGGACACGGAAAAATATGAACCCTATGGCGGAGGACATGGTATGGCAACCGCCCTTTTCTGGGAGTTCTGTGTGCTTCCAGGAGACTGGGACCTCCAGGACGCATTTCATCCGAAAAATATGGTCGCCCTCATTACGGGGCCTGTAAGCGGCACCGGGGTTCCCTGGGGAGCAAGGACCAGCGTTTCAGGGTTGTCTCCGCAGTGTTATCCCATACAGTGGTTCGGTCACAGCAATTTCGGAGGTATGTTCGGCACCTTTATGAAGATGGCTGGGTATACCGGTGTTGCAGTTATAGGCAGGGCTGAATCTCCTGTTTATATCAATGTCGTGGATGACAAGGTAACCATTGAAGATGCAAAAGACCTCTGGGGGTTAACTACGTGGGAATGCCAGAGGGAGATATGGAAGAAATCAGGCATCCGTTATGGTGAGCAGTGGCAGGAGATTGAAGACAGATACACCCTTCAGAGACCGGCTATAGTTACTATAGGGGCGGCAGGTGAAAATATGACCAGGGTTGCCTCCCTTGTTCACGGAGGCGGCAGCGGCGCAGGACAGGGAGGATTCGGCGGCGTGTTCGGATCAAAAAACCTTAAAGCAATCGCCTTTCTGGGAACAAAGGGCATAAAAATAGCCGATCCCAAAGGATTAAAGGATGTCAGGGAATGGTATGAAAAGAACTGGCCGTCCGGACCCGGTTTCGGAGGATTTGGGCCTGCATCTGTTGGTTCAGCCTGCATTGCCTGTGGCCACCAGAGAAAATGCCATAACCGTGATCGTGCATGGAGCCAGGATTCTGATGACTGTGCTGAATCAACATGGTTCAGCCTCACAAAAGCGGATGCAAAGGGACTGGACCCAAGAGGACCTGAGATAACCAGGTGGAACCTGAAGGGAACCGATATAGTTCAGCAGCTGGGTATAAACGGCATGGAAACCTGTTTCCAGGGGCCAATGGCATTTCCTACCGATCATAACCCGGATTTCCCTATTCAACCTGAGGTCCCGGCATATTCTGCCCTGGGTTGGTACATGAAGAGAATGTATGATATGGGAATAATAGGCCCGGGCACCAAATACGATATGGCCCCCCTGAACATGGATAAATTCCCGTCAATGGAATTCATGCAAATCTACGGGATAGCCCTGGCAAACAGGTATGGTATAGGTAATCTTTTGGCTGAGGGAACTGCACGTTTCTGTGAGACACTGGGCAGGACAGATGATTTCAGCACCCTGTGCAGGCAGACAATGTGGGGATTTATGGATCACTGGTCAATGCCTGGAGTTGATTGGGCATATGGAAATCTGATGGATTCCCGTGACATTAACAGTCATGATATGGGTATGGGTGACCCATCCGGCGGTTTTGGCGGCTTTGGCGGAGGCGGTGGCAAGAAGTGGACATGTGAGGATTATGTAAAAGTCCTGGCCGAACGTACAACCAAAAACAACCATTTATGGTTTGATTTCGGCTGGGAGGGTAAACAGGCATACAAAACCGGTATCTTTTCAAGACATAAGGCGGAATTCGTTGCATGGCGCATGCATTACTGGACCTATTATAAAGAATCGGTCGGCTATTGTGACTGGGGATATGCCAAACTATTCAGTGCAGCACACCCTAAAGGATACGGCCATACCCCAGAGGCAGAGCCCCGATATCTAAATGCGGTCATGGGAAAGAATCAAACCTTTGAGGATGGCCTTGAGATAGGGCGGCGCGCCTGGAACCTGAAACGGGCTATCTTTGTACTCCAGGGCAGACATAAGAAGATGGAAAAATTCACTGGATATTATTATAAACCCGGTGCGTCCTATTGCGGGTTTGATGCCACAAAACCCATATTTGATGGAAAGAGCTGGGAATGGAAAAACTGCAAGGAGCTCTATATGACAGAAGATGGAGTGGAGCAGTGGAAGAACCATTTCTATGAAATAGAAGGGTGGAATAAAGATTCAGGCTATCCGACACGTAAGACCCTTGAAGATCTTGGAATAAAGGGAGTGGCTGATATCCTCAAATCAAAGGGTAAACTAGGTTAGACTGTTTAAACTCTTAAAGTAAAAAGCCTGCCCTTCAGGGGTTCAGGCTTTTTTACTTTAAACCCAGATTTTGCAGTAGAAATCGTTGCGAGGATTGAAAAACCAAAGCGAA
>CAZSZQ010000177.1:0-7426 GCA_964610475.1 uncultured Desulfatiglans sp. | reverse complement strand
AAATTTTCCCATATGGAAAATATTTTGAATATTTTTTAAAATTTACGGTTATATAGAATAAGAAGATCAAATAACATTAAACTGAGGAGTTCAGCATTCATATGAACGAACAAAAAGCCATTGGAAATACTGGATTGCGGCATGGTTAATCCCCTCTATCATGGGTGCATTATTTTCTCCGTTCGTCAACAGCTTATTTACTTCTGGATAAGAGTCTTGTTGGCGGGCTTACTTTCATCAGATTAAGTTGCCTTTATCAACAGCTCTTCAATTGCCGAATTGGCAGGGTTTCCATTATATAAAAATCTTTATCGTCATGTAAAATTCTTTGACTTCTCTTTCCATTTAAATCATAAATAATTTCAATAAGATCAAATATTAGAAACGAACAATCATATATCTTCATAGAAACAGGATATATTACCCTTTGGCTATATCCTTAAAAGCGATAGATTTGAGATATCAATTTATTAGTATATGGGGGTGATTATGGATTCAGTTGCAAATCAGGAAAAACTGGTTGATCAATATCTCAGCCAGGGAAAGAAGGATGAGGCTGTAAAAGTGCTTTTTGATCTGATAGTCGAATGTGCAAAAGGTCATGATTTTTTTAAAGCTGAAACCATGAGAGAAAAGCTTCTTGAGATTGCTCCAATGGCTCTGAGTGAAATCACCAAATCCGCAGATATCATCGATGAAGAAAAAAGCCGCTCCATTGATATGGGTTATCGTAAAATCTGGTCTGAGTTATACAGTACCCTTACGAGTGAAGAGGCTAATGAGCTTTTTTTTGCCATGAAAGAGAATATATATAATGCAGGCGAAACGATTTTCTCGGTCGGAGATGCCGATACAAATCTATATTTTATAGATAGTGGCGAATGTAAAATGGTTTTTATTAAAGAGAGCCAGGAGACACTGAGAATACTGGAACCTGGCGATATCGCAGGAGAGGACACATTTTTTTATACCACGGCCTTAAGAACTGTCTCCCTTATAGCAAAAACCAGAGTAAAACTGCACAGCCTGAGCAGGAAAATTCATCAAAGATGGCAGGAGAAATTTCCTGCCCTTGAGCAAAAATTATCCGAATATTGCAGCAAGTCAGGACGGGTGTATGAGATTTTAATGAAAAAAGGGATGAACAGAAGGCGTTTTAAGCGGAAAAAGATATCTGGTAAGGTTGCAGTTGAACTGTTAAATCCTTCAGGTGATTCCACAGGGAAGCAGTTTATGGGTACGCTCTGCGATATATCCGTATCAGGCCTTGCATTTACCTTTAAGCTGTCAAATAATGAGGTCGCACATAAATTACTAGGCACAAAGATAAAAACACAATTAGTAGTACCGGAGGGAAATTCGTCTAAAAAGATAGAACAGATCGGCAAAATAGTAGGGATAGGTTATCATGTGCTGTCCGATCATTCGATTCACGTAAGATTTGATCAACCTGATGTAACAATTCAAAAATTGATTGGTTCTTAATCCGGTAGCTGATCTTTACTTATTATCAAGGATTAAACAGTATCATGACTGTGCACCTATAATAACAACTCTGTTATCAGACAGAAAAAAACAACTTGATTACATTAAGGAGAAGGGAGGAATGCGATGTCAAAAGAAACAAATAAGGCAATAGTGCGCCGTGTTATCAACGAAATGGTAAATAGAGGCAACCTTGAAGGAATTGATGAGGTCCTGGCTGAAAACTATATCTACCATTTCCCTACCCATGATATCAAAGGGCCTGAAGGGTTTAAGGAATTTGTTAAAAATATGCGTAATGCCTTTCCTGACCTGAATGTCACAATCGAAGATATTCTTGCAGAGGATGATAAAGTGGCAGTACGCGTTACCATGCGCGGTACCTTTAAAGGGGAGTTGATGGGAATTGCCCCGACAGGCAGAAAACTTACCTTTCCGGAGGCGGTCTTTGTCAGGTTTGAAAACGGCAAAGAGGCAGAGGCCACAGCATATGGAAACATGCAGCTTTTCAATGAGCAACTGGGAATAAAATAAAAATAGAGGGGTATTTTAATGGAATCGGAAATAACACGCAGAAAAATGCTGCATATCAGCGGTGCCGCTTTTGGAGGAGCAGTTCTTTACAGTACAGAGTCTATTGCCATGGCAAGGGCGCCGAAAAAGGCTGAGTGGAAATGGCAGACGATTCTTCCCGAATCCATACAGGAAAGGGCTTATCAGTCGGCATGGGCAAAAATAGGCTGCATGTACGGTGTTGTGGAGTCAGTCCTTGGCACATTGGCAGACAAATATGGCGCACCCTATAATAGCTTCCCGGTAGGAGCAACTATTTATGGCAGCGGTGGCATTGGTGGCGTCGGATCCCTTTGCGGGACAGTAAACGCAGGCGGGCTGCTCTTTGGTATCTTTGTTGAAAAACAGGAGGATCTTTTTGCGCTCTGCAATGAATTATCCCTTTGGTATGAAAAAACATCCATGCCCGTTTACAAACCCGTTAAACCAAACCAGGACATTCCAATTCTTACTACTGTATCAGGCTCAAATCTCTGTCATATCTCCTGTACAAAATGGTCAAAGGTCTCCGGTCATAAACTTATGACAATGGCTCATTTTGAACGATGCAACCGCATGGTGGCTGATGTGGCTATGAAGATTGTTACTATGCTTAATCAGTACACAGAAAAGAAACTGGCATTTACTGAAAAACCGAATGAATTTTCCGGGGGGTGTTTGTTATGCCACGGCCCCGGTAAAGATACAGGCAATGTTTCGGCAAACATGTCATGTGATACATGTCATGATAATCCGCATTAAGAGTCTGCTTTGATATTTTTAAAAAACAAAGCTTGATACTTATTAACAAGAAAGGAGGATATTTTATGGATAACAGATTTTCCCGGCGTGAGGTGCTGGGGCTGGGCCTTGGTGCAGCGGCTTTCGGGGCTTACAGCCTGGCCGGTTCTGCATCGGAAAAAGGATCCTCATCTGAGAAAAATGAACAGCATTCAGGCGCTTTAGCCGAAAATATTAAATCCTGCGAGGATCTCGAAAGAATATTGCTTCTCAGGACCTCTCCTGTGGCGGTAAAAATGCTTGAAAGGGAGGAAGATATACCCAGAGAGGCAGTCAGACCCAAAAAAGACCGCGGATACCATCTTACCCAATGCCAGGCATTTGCCATGTCCAGGAGAGATAACAATACCGTGGCCATGTTAAAGGAAGATCACTGGTGCCCTACGGCTGTTATGGCATACGGGCTGGTTGAAAAACCGGCATCGGTAGAAAATTGGTCTCATCCCTATGATACCTTTGAGCATGGAAAATATATCGGCGTGGTTACAGCTCCATTAAATAAGGCGACTTTTATACCGGATATGGTGCTTATCTACGCCAAGCCGGCTCAACTGCGGGGGCTGCTTTTGTCCATGAAAACAGCGGATGTTCCTGAGGTAAAGCATCATTTTTTTCCTCCTTCATGCGGATGGTCTGTTGTGAATCCCATAAAAGACGGCAAATACTGGATTGTACTTCCTGATCCGGGAGAATATCAGCGTGCCCTTACCGAAGAAGGCGATCTGATTTTTTCTATTCCGCAGGTGAAAATAGATGAATTGATGACCGGTTTGAAACAAAGTGAGTATGGGCCATTCTCATATCGTGATCATCAGATGTTTATGCAGACAGACTTTCCTCTTCCGGATTTTTACAGGGAGATGTTTAAAAACTGGGGCATGGATACGGAATAATCTCATAGTCATAATTTATATAAAAATAAAAGGGGGGATACATTAATGAGAGAGATGTTAAAAAACAGGGTTGCGGTGATAACAGGCGCCGGAAACGGCCTGGGAAAAGCCTATGCCATAGGAATGGCAAGAGAGGGTGCAAAGATAGTTGTAAATGACCTTGGAACCAGTTTTAACGGTGAGGGTGTTTCCAGTGAAGCCGCAGATGAAGTGGTTAAGATGATCAGAAAAGAGGGCGGTGATGCAACAGCCAACTATGATAGTGTGGCTGTTGAACAAGGCGCAGGGAATATTATTAAGACCGCCATGGATAAATATGGAAGAGTGGATATACTCGTGAATAATGCAGGTATTATAAGAGGCGGGTTTATCTATGAAATGAATAACAGTGACTGGGATTCAATGATAAAGACCCATCTTTACGGCACCTTTTATTGCACACATGAGGCCTCGATAATTATGAAGGAGCAGAAGTACGGCCGCATCATCAACATATCATCCCATAATGGCTTGGGTTTAAAAGGGGGCTCTGCCTATTCAGCCGCAAAAGAGGGAATTACAGGGTTTTCGCGTTCTGTAGCCAGGGATATGGCACCCTTTGGCGTAACATGCAACATTATACGCCCGATAGCCGCATGGCGCGGTGCAGTGGTAAAGATCCAGGAGTTTGAGGAAAAGAGGACAGAGGATGTTGCCGTGCTAATTATTTACCTGGCCAGTGAGGCGGCTGATCATATTAATGGTTGTATTTTTGAGGTGTATAACGGGCATGTGGGCATCTATGAAGAGCCCCCCAGGGTACAGCAGGTACTCTGGAAAAATGGACATTTTACATCAGAAGAGCTGGCTGAGATAATTCCCCGGACTTTGACCAAAGGTAAAACCCGTGATGATTTTCCAAACACACTTCCTTTTTCGCTTACCCCATTAGTGGAGGATTAATCTGAATAAGAAAAATATCCAAGGGACATAGAAAATCCAGGAATATCTGTCACCACAGGAACACGGGGAGTCCTTTGATTAAAAACCACCGTGAACTTATTATTCTTATAAATCGGATGGCTAATAATGATATATCTAATAAATCTCTTTAAATACCTGAAAAAATATACCCGCCACATGGTGATCTCAATGCTGTTTCTTGTCCTCTCTGTTATCTTCAACATGACACAGCCCAAGCTCATTGAGTGGGTTATAGACAGGGGTATAACCGCAGGGATCCCTGGCAATATCCTGTATGGGGCTGCAGGCATTTTCCTCCTTGGGTTTTTTGGCAATGCGGCGAACCTTATCAGCGGGTTTTCCCTGATCAAGGCGGGTCAGGGTATGAGCCACGAGCTGAGGAGTGACCTTTTTAAGAAGATAGTTTCATTCTCCTTTTTAAATTTTGATAAATGGCGCACAGGGGAGCTGCTGGTAAGGCTCAATTCTGATGTGAATACAATACGTATATTCGTCAGGATGGGGCTCTTCATGATAGTCCAGTCGATGGTTACTATTATCGGCAGCATATTCTTCATGTTTCTCACCGATGTAAGGCTTGCAACCATTATGTCTGTTATCATGGGCGGTACCTTTATCCTCTCGCTCTCCTTTGTGAGTATAATGCGCCCGCTCTTTATGAAGATGAGAAAAAAGCTGGATGAGCTGAATAACGCCCTCCAGGAAAATCTGGCCGGCTCAAAGGTGGTAAGGGCATTTAACCGGCAGATATATGAGAAAGATAAATTTAATAATAGAAATATAGATATATACAGGTTATCCCTGAAAGTCGGATACCTTTTCGGGGTATTCATGCCCTTTATGCTTTTCCTGGGAAACATGTCTGTTACCCTTATACTGTGGCTGGGGGGCACGGAGATCATCTCAAAATATAATGCCGGCACCACAGGTTTTACCCTGGGCCAGCTGACTGCATTCAACAACTATGCAATGATGTCTATATTTCCCCTTGTGATGCTCGGTATGGTACTCAATTTTGTAGCAATGGCAAGCGCCTCTGCAGAGCGGATTGTAAACCTCATGAAGGAGATGCCCGATATTTCTGCCCCTGATTCACCTGTGTCAGCCAGTAATATCAAAGGGCGAATTGAGTTTAAGGGTGTTTCATTCGGATACGGTGAAGGTGAAAACGCTGTATCTGATATCAACCTTGTAATAGAACCGGGCGAGAAGATCGGGATAATAGGTGGAACAGGGAGCGGCAAGTCCAGCCTTGTCAACCTGATCCCGAGGCTTTATGATCCCCGCCATGGCAGGATACTGATTGATGGGGTGGATGTCAGAGATTATGACCCCTCAGAACTGAGAAAAAAGATAGGGATTGTTCTTCAGGACCCCATCCTGTTCTCCGGCGGCATCAGAGAAAACATCATGTACGGAAACCCGGATGGAGGTCAGGATAAGGCAGAAAGGTCGGCACAGATAGCCCAGGCCCTTTCATTTATCAGCGAAAAAGGGTGGGATACCGGCATTGGTGAAAGGGGGACAGGACTATCAGGCGGGCAGCGCCAGAGGGTTGCCATTGCACGAACCATTGCTGTTGATCCAAAGATAATCATACTTGATGATGTTACATCTTCTCTTGATCTTGAGACAGAAAAAAAGGTTACAAGGGGTATCTATGATGAACTCACAAATGCCACGGTCATTATCATAAGCCAGAAGATAAAGACCATTAAGGAGAGTGACAGGATAATAGTAATGAATAAGGGCAGGATCATCGGCATGGGTACCCATGAAGAACTGTTAAACACAAATGAGATTTACAGGCAGATAGCCAGAACTCAGAATGAATATATCTGAGCAGTATTGAGGAATGATTAAATGGAAAGCAGACTAAAGAAAAGACCTCCGGCAGGCGGGCCCGGCCCCCATCCTCACATGATAGAGTCCGCAAAGGATGTAAAGGGCTCATTTAAAAGACTTTTTGCCTATTTCGGCACTCAGAAGATCCTGCTCGCCATCTCTTCGCTTATTATATTTGTGAGTGTCTTCCTGGGTGTGGCAGGCCCCGCGGTCCTTGGCAGGGCCATAACCAACTATCTTGAAAGAAGGCCTGACCTCTCCATGTTTTTACGGGAGGTTGTTATCCTTGTTGTCATATATGCCGGAGCATGGCTCACGGAGGTATTCACAAGAGTGATGCTCATCAAGGCCTCAAACAATATACTTTTCAGGATGAGGCAGGATGCCTTTAACCATATCCAGGGGCTCTCCATGTCATATTTTGACAGGGTGGATATCGGTGAGATCATGTCGCGCCTTACCAACGATATCGAGGCAATAGAGCAGGGGGTCAACAATGTCTTTAGTGAGGGGCTAAGGGGTCTTTTGAGCGTAATAATGACCCTCTCAGCAATGCTTATCCTCAATGTGCGTTTTACTCTGGTTGTTGTTGCAACTGTTCCTTTAATGGTTTTTGTGGCAGCCTTTATTGGAATCAGGGTAAGAAAGGCATTCAGAGTAAACCAGCAAAAGATAGCTGACTTAAGCATAAAAGTTGAAGAATCTGTATCCGGCGTCAAGGTTATCAAGACATTCGGTATGGAAAAGAAAGAAATCCTTGATTTCGACAGGGTCAGTATCGAAGCAAGAGATGCCGGAACAATAGCAGAGATGCTGTCACATATCTTTATGCCTGTAATGCAACTGATAACCTCGGTAATACTGGCTTTACTGGTGGGCATCGGCGG
>CAZSZQ010000176.1:0-7430 GCA_964610475.1 uncultured Desulfatiglans sp. | reverse complement strand
AGGTTCGGATATATTTTTAAAGAAATGGAGAGTGCCGGAACCCAGGGTTATATATGGCAATGCAATTTACTAACCGGAAATTACTGAATAAAAAATCCGTTAATTATTAATGGCTGCATAGGCCATTATCTGAAGCTCTCTTTCAGGCATTTCAAACTGCATCATGGATTGGGCCATCAGAATGCCTATGATCTCTTCTGCCGGATCGATCCAGAAATAGCTCTTTGCAGCCCCTGACCACCCATATTCGCCTGATGAGCCAGGTTTTTTTGATTCAGCAACATTCATCAACACTCTCGAACCCAGACCGAAACCGTATCCGTAATCAGGAGGTTCCGCAACCTTATAAGGTAATAGATTCTGCGGAAGGTGATTCATGAACATCAAATCAATTGTTTTTCTGCTCAGGACACGATAATCGTTTAATTGACCTCCGTTAAGCAGCATCTGGCAATATTTGTAATAATCCATAACAGTAGAAAAGAGCCCGTGACCTCCCCTTGCAAAGGTGGTACGGTTCCCTGAAGGGTAAGTTTCCGATACATCGATCTTTTCATTAAAACCTCTGCTCCAGGCATCTAACAGACGGCTTAAT
The DNA here is from genome assembly GCA_964610475.1 of uncultured Desulfatiglans sp. Classification (GTDB taxonomy): domain Bacteria; phylum Desulfobacterota; class DSM-4660; order Desulfatiglandales; family HGW-15; genus JAAZBV01. The sequence continues at coordinate 6,835 of CAZSZQ010000176.1, read as the reverse complement.
GTCATGCCATGTTTTCCGAGATCAGGTAATCCATACATGGTAACGATACGTGATTGTTTATTTTCCGGTACAAAAAAGTTTGTATCTGCCATTCCAAGGGGCTTAAATATGGTATCTTCCAGGAACTCCCTGAAGGGTTTATCTGCAAGTACTTCTGCCAGATGCGCAAGAACATCTATGGCCAGGCTGTACTGCCAGACAGTTCCCGGCTGAAAGGCCAAAGGCAATTTTGCCAGCTCCGTTATCATCTCTTTCAGTGTTCTATCAGCCCTGTTGAACAGCCTTGCCTGTCTGTACATCTCGCAAACCGGTGAGTCCTCCAGAAAATCATATGTAAGCCCGGCTGTATGCGTAAACAAATTGTGTATGGTGATCGGAGCAGCATCTTTTTTAATATACTTTCCATTCATTCCTTTTTCCAGCACCTTCATCCGGTCAAACACAGGGAGGTATTTTGAAACAGGGTCATCCAGTTGAAAACATCCCTTCTCATAGAGGGTCATAAGTGCAGTACAGGTAATTGACTTGGTCATAGAATAGATTCTGAAGATTACATCATCAGTGATGGGTTTAAGTGATTCTCTGTCCATCACACCAACATGCTCAAAATGGACCACCTTTCCTTTTCGGGCTATAAGCGAGGACATGCCTGTGATTTTTCCGGTATCCACATATTTCTGTTGCATCACCCGCCTGATGCCTTTTAGCTGTTCGCTGCTCATGCCGGCTTCTTTCGGATCAGTTCGTTCAAGATTCATCATTGACTCCTTTTTCCATAAACACCGTATTCCTTTATGGCCTCAACTATAGCATACAGGTTTTCTATCTTGGGATTTTCAGGTGTGGAACCGGCGGAAAGGATATAGCCTCCTCCTTTTCCGCAGCCTTCAATAAGTTTACGGCAATGCTCCTTTACTTCAAAAGGAGTGCTTGTCATTACCATGGATATGGGTATATTGCCTGAAATACAGCAGTTCTTTCCCAGGATCTCCTTTGCCCTGTATATATCAGACCCCTCGAACAGCCAGGCCACTGTACCCTTTGGAAAAACGTTTACACTTTCAAGCCTCGAGTTGAAATTTCCTTCCGCAAACATACTCTGGATAAGGCCTTCATTGATAAAGGCATCCATCATCTTTTTAAGCGGGGGCCAGTAAAAGGTATCAAACTGTTTCTGTGACATCCATCCGTCCGCCCCCTTGTGAAGAGGATATGATACCATGGCTGCCATGTTGATGCCCGGTGATTCAAGTATCGTTTTGATAGATATATCCGCTATCTTATCAAGCGCCTCAAGAAGTTTGCCGGGTTTACGGTACATATCATGTATGGCGCCCTTTGTTCCCCTGAGGGTATCTGCAAGCGTATCAAATGGCGCCTTTGCCATTACACCGAACCTCATCGATGGATATCCCATTTCGGCAGGTGTTGGCATTCGAGGCCCTCTCATTGGCTGCCTCATCTCCTGTATTGCCTTTCCTATATCAATGAGTTTCTGGAGTGAATAAAGCACCTTCGGGTCTGCAAGCGGTGCAAGATGCTGTATAACCATGATCACCTCGGTCATATTGGTCATGGGCTGAAGCAGGTTAAAAGACTCACAGATTCCAAATGCCCTGGGAAAATATTTCCTTATAAAAAAATCAGTCGGATCCAGGAGAAGATGATCATACTCGTCAGACCTCATATACTCGTTTTCAATAAATTGTATTCCTGAGGCATTCTTTGGGAGGCCATGACCCGGCCAGCTATAGAGCTTGTAATCCAGTATATCGAGTATTTTTCCAGGCATACCGAAAAAACCTGCCCATGTCTCAAGGTCAGCGGCATATTTCTGATTAAACTTCATGCATGCCTCCATGGCCTTTGCAGGTTCATACATTGCAGTATAGGTATTACACCCGAACATGGTAAGCGGAAGGTCTCCCAGAGGGAGATTGCACGGGACCCTGTCGGGTTCTCTGACATTGTATACATCAACAAGTCTCCTGGCCCTGATTATATAGTTCTCTTTGGTTTCAGGGCTGACAAACACTATATTATCAAGGTTTAAAAGACGATTGAGTCTGAATTGACGCCTCTCTTCAGGTGTCATGTCCGCCCAGTTTTCAGCCGGATATTTAATCCTGTCTACCATGTATTCTGTCATTCGTAACTCCTTTTGCTGTAACTTTCTTAATAAATATCAAATTCACAGGATGTTCCCGGTTATTCCAGAAGAAGCGGAAGCCATGGCATGCCCCTGTTTACTGGATCATTACGATTTGCGGGATCAGACCCCAGCTCGTATTCCTGGTAATTGGTATAACCGTCCTTATCCATATCCCCGGATGCATCATTAAAAAGAGGATCAAGTCCGTTATACGCATTCTCCCACTCATCCGGCATTCCGTCATTATCGTCATCATCATCGCAGGCATCTCCAAGGCTGTCATTATCCGTATCGTTCTGGTTCGGATTGGAGATACCGGTGCAGTTATCGTCACAATCTGTTGTGACGCCGTTTTTACAAAAATTGTCAATCATGCCACTGTGGTCACCGTCATCCAGAATACCGTCACCATCCGTATCCCTGTTTGTCAGATCTATATTGAGATGAAAGTCTTTTGTGATCGTCTCTCCTTCACTGATCTCGATATCAACCCTCTGTTCAACGTAGCCAGACGCACTGGCAATAAGCCAATGATACCCCGGATACCCCCTGGCGGAATAATTGCCATTGTTAAGCATGGTAACCTCCATCTGATAGGGGTTTTGAGGAGCGACTGAGGCTGATAGGATCGGATATCCTGATACCGCGTCTGTTACTGAACCCTCCACATAACCGTATCCTATACAATGAAACAGGATGGTCTTGTAATATGTTCCGCAGTCACTTGTGATCTTGATATGAAATTCATGATCTCCCGGTTGTGTCGATTGAAAGCCTATCCATACATCAACCTCTTCCCCAGGACCAAGGTCAAAATCAGCGGAGCCGATCTTCTGACTGCCGGATGGTGCCGGATATGCAAAATCAGGACGAACTTCCCCTTCACAGTCACCGCCATCGGTTTTTATTATTAAAACACTTTTATATGATAACTGGTTGATGTAGACATCTCCGTAATCAATAGAATCATCTGCCGGCGTGATTTTAAGTGATCCGGCAAAAGCTGCCGTTCCGGAAAGGTGAATGATACAAAGGATAATAAAATGCAATAGAAAAGATTTTTTAGTTTTATAATTTTTTATATCAGGCATCATTTTATCCCTGATCCATGAATGTGATAATTGTATTAATTATGACTAATACATTGAAAATGCAAGGAGAAAAACCCAAATTATGTTCCATTATTACCATGGCATCAATAGACTGAGGGGCTGAAACAAAAAACTGCAACACAGCAGGAAGCTCAGGTATGGTTATCTGTCCGATCCTGTTTTTTCATCTTGACACACAAAACCCGTCTCCATATACTTTGGCTCAAAAAGGGATTTATTATCAACAAATCAGCAACCTTTAACAGGGAGGCGGAAATTGACTAAAAAGATATGGTCCTCAATATTAATTATTTTTCTCATGGCTGTCAGTTCAGCAGCATATTCAAAAGAAAAAATCACAGTACTTAATCCTACACCGCCAAACAGAATGGTCGATCGCATTCCTCTTATTCCCAGGCTTGATACGCTTGAAGGAAAGACCATATTTCTGGTGGATATCGGCTGGGGAGGCCCAGAAGCAGCCCCAAGCATTTACAGGGAAATGAAGGCGTGGTTCACTAAAAATATGCCAAGTGTAAAGATAGAGGTAAGGAGTGTCAAAGGCTCCTACATGGCGGATCAGCCTGAACTCTGGCAGGAAATAAAGGAAAAGGGAGATGCTGCCTTGTTCGGGATAGCAGGTTGAGACAGTTGCACATCGGCCGTGAGCCGAAACTGCAAAACAATGGAACAGAAATATGGCATCCCCACTGTGGGGAGTGCTGCTGCAAATATTATTAATTACGGCCTTAATCACGATTTCAAATACATGAATGGTTCACCAATTCGTTATATATCCTTTCCTTTCCCTGTGGCCGGGCAGCCTCAGCCCGTGCATCATAAATATGTTTTTGAGAGTAACGACGTGGTAAGCGGAAAACCTATGATGCAGGCATTTATAGATGCCCTTACCTCTCCTTTAACAGAAAAAGAAAAATATAAGGGTCCCGTACCTGAATCTGAGGTTGCAGCAGAAGCAGCAGAACCCAGCATCCTCGGACCTGATACCGAAGAAAACCTCCAGCGTCTTTTCAAGGATAAAGACTGGACAGACTATCTTCCTATCATCCTTCCCACAGAAGAAAAAGTGGCGGAAATGCTGAAGGGCACTTCTCATAAACGGGACGAGGTCATCAAGACGCTTGACTGGCCAGGAGGAAAAAGAGAGATTACAGTTGAGAGGGTTGCAATATGTGCTGTTATGGCAGGCGCAAAAACGGAATATCTTCCGGTGATTCTTGCCCTTGCAAACCATATACCCTTTGGAAACTCAACCTCTTCAATGGCCAACATGATCCTGGTCAACGGGCCGATACGGGATGAAATAGGCATGAATTACGGTACCAATGTCATGGGGCCGTATAATGAGGCCAACTCGGTTATAGGCCGCAGCTACACAATCATGTCAAAAACCATAGGCGGTCTGCACAGCGAAAAAACCACATGGAGCACACTTGGAAGCACCATGCAGTACAACAATGTCTGCATAGCTGAAAACGAGGAAGGGCTTCCGGAAGGATGGCAGCCATTTCATGTGCAGATGGGTTTCAAACCCAACCAGAGCGTTTTATCCGTAGGCACAGGCTGGTCATATATCTCAAGTGTGATAATGGCTACACAGGAGCACCCTGTCTATATGATAATGGGCGACTACATGAAAGCGCTTGTGATGGGGTCGGCCACAGTGATTATGGATCCTACTGTTGCCAAACTGCTCAAGGACAGTTATGGTTTTAAGACAAAGGATGATCTCAGCAAGTGGTTTGCGGATAATGTAGAAAAAACCCAGTACCCATCGGGCGAAAAGATAAAACCATTTCAGGCATCCAGTGTAAAAATAATTGTTACCGGAGGCGGAATCCAGACAACCTGGTTTGTGACAGATTTCATGATGGGGCGGAGCATGATGGGAGGAAGCATACTCATAGACGACTGGAGGTAAGATAAGAAAGGGGTCTAGGAGTCAAGGGTTCGAGGGGTCGAGGAGAAAAATAATGTTTAATGCTGAAAAACTGTTGGGCGGCATGCTCAAACAGAGCATCGGGATCAAAGGTCTGGGAACTAAGGCTTCAATAGGCGCAGGGCTTTTGGGGATTGCCTTTGCCGCGGCCGAACATTTTATGAACAATACACATGGCAGGTCCCCGGCCGGAAGTGTGCCGCCTCCGCCTCCTTCAGGTCTAAAGACGGCACCGCCGCCTCCTCCTGTCAGTCAGCCTTCTTCAGCTCAAAACAGAGAACAGGATGCAGCACTTCTTGTCAGGGCTATGATCGCATCGGCTGCTGCAGACGGTGAGATAGATGAACAGGAAAGACATAAAATCATAAACAGATTTGAATCTGTGACTTTAAGTGTGGAAGAACGGCAATTTATTCAAAAAGAACTTGCATCTCCGTGCAGTATTGACGTTATTGTGAGTCAGGTCAATAGAGGTGAACTGGCCAGGCAGGTTTATGCCGCTTCTCTCATGGCCATTCATTTGGATACAGAGGCTGAACGAAACTACTTAAAAACCCTTGCCGAAAAGTTGAAGCTGGATCCAACTGTTATTGATAAAATTCATGATGAACTGGGGATCTCAAAATAGGAGAAAAATATGACGCAATGGTATTTAAGCTATGATGGTAAACAACAGGGGCCCTATAATCCGGCAGAGGCAAAGGCTTTTGTCAGGAGCAATCCTGATGGTTACTGCTGGAGAGAGGGCTTTACAGGATGGCTGCCCATATATCAGGTTTCTGAATTGAGCCAGGATGTCTCACAGGTTATGGCCCCCCCTGTTCCTCCGGTATCAGGATCAAAGGCCGATGAGATCGACTTCAGGATAGTGGGCTCTGAGATGCAGTTTGTGGAGATAGAACTTGACCCTGGTGAGAGTGTTGTTGCAGAGGCAGGCACCATGATGTACAAGGCCCCGTCAATCAAAATGGAGGCAGTATTCGGTGACGGCTCCCAGGCCGATCAGGGCGATTTTATGGGAAAGCTCATGGGTGCTGGTAAAAGACTTCTTACAGGTGAAAGTCTTTTCATGACTGTGTTCACCCATACAGGTCAGGGCAAGGCGCTTGCCGCATTTGGAGCCCCTTACCCAGGCAATATAATCCCCATGAAACTGACTAATGTAAAAGGCAGGTTAATCTGTCAGAAGGACTGTTTTTTGTGTGCAGCAAAAGGAGTATCAATCGGTATTGCATTTCAGAAGAAGATACTCACCGGCCTTTTTGGCGGCGAAGGCTTTATCATGCAGAAACTGGAAGGTGACGGTCAGGTATTTCTGCATGCAGGTGGTACTATTGCGGAAAAACAGCTGGGTCCTGAAGAGATTATCCATATAGATACAGGCTGCGTTGTAGCATATGAAGCATCTGTTGATTTCAATATAGAACAGGCTGGCAACATCAAAACCGCGCTTTTTGGCGGTGAAGGTCTTTTTTTTGCTGTTCTGAAGGGGCCGGGCAGGATATGGCTCCAGTCGCTTCCATTTTCCAGACTGGCAGGCCGCATGCTTCAGGCCGCACCCCAGCGCGGAGGAAGCAAAGGTGAGGGTTCCATCCTGGGCGCCCTTGGCGGACTTCTGGACGGGGATAACAG
>CAZSZQ010000175.1:0-7492 GCA_964610475.1 uncultured Desulfatiglans sp. | reverse complement strand
ACATCAATAATAAGGACAGTTTTCTGAATTTATCAGGTGAAAATTATATGAACCGGCCAGAGGCCTAAATACCTGCAGCAAAATATAGAAAAAAATTATACGGACTATGTAATTAGATTGTTACGCCACATTCGATATAACTCATAATCATCTTGTATATGTATAACATGAACAGAATGATTGCTGTTAAAACCCTTTTAAGCATTGTTCAATATCAAAAAACACCTGAGACACTTCATCAAGGCTTTTTAAACTGTTAGATACTATCCCTGAATGATGTACAAATACAAAGGGTTTACTGAATCTTTTATCAAGATGACATCTTCCTTCCGACAATAAATTTCAAGTTTCAATACAAAGTATGCCACTTAATATAGTTCTACCCTGTTAACGAAACAGATCCGCAATCAAGCTGAACCTCTTTTGATTGCAGCAATATATACCTTATAATATATATTAAGTATTATTATTAATTAAAATTATTTTTAATTAATAATAAAATATATTTTAGTCAAATTAAAACTAAAATTAAATATAAATATTAAAAACTTGACTCATATACTATAATTAATTAAACTTATATTTATCATGATATTGAAACTATAATGCTCTATAAATAAACATATTTATTAATTATCAAGTCATTATAAATTTTGCTGCACATATTTTTCAACAATTTACCAATTTTGCAGAACCGGAATTAAAAGCATAAGAGGAAGGCACGCCCTGACCTGTAACCGCCTGTTAAATGCCATCCAACGATAATTACTTCCATTTTTTTCCGGGCGAAATTTAAAATTTTTTTCTTTTCTATCTCAATAAAAAATAAGGTTTTTCAGATGGTTGTTTTTTTTAAATTAACTTTCAAGATCCGGAGGAAAAAATGAAAAAAGATGATAAGGTAACAGGGAAAGGCACGAGAACAAAAAATCCGGCAAAAAAATTTGAACGTCTTATTGATAAATTCAAAGAGAAAGCACCGCTGCATTACAAAATGACCGGGTCCTTTAATAAAGATGATATTATTGATCATGACACATTTGGCAAGGGCCTGGTACTAGACAGCTATAATAAAAGAATTGATGTTATCTTTTCTGACAAAATCAGAACACTTGTACAGCAGTCAGAAATCATATTAAGCAGAACCTAGCCACATCAGTTTATTCCATGAGGAGAATAACAAAATGAATATTTACCTGGAACATTTATCCTTTGAACTGGCAGAAGAAGATCTGTTAACCTCCTTTTCGGCATTTTTAGAAGCTGTTTCACCAAAAGTAATAAAATAGTAATACAATGGTAAATCGATGGCATTCGGATTTGCGGAAATGCCCGCTATAATGGAGGCAGAAAAGGCTGTCAATGAACTGAACAATACCGAACTGAAGGGAAGATTCATAATGGTCAGTCAGACTAATTCGCAACGAGGAGTAAATCGAGGATGAGGGGAAGGCAGGGAAGCTTCAACAGGAGAAGATACTGGCCTAATATAGAATATTCCTGTCCACGGCTCGTTCTAAATTATTGACCGGCATGTTAAAAGAGCTGTAACCAAGGAGATATATTACAGGCTTTTCCAGTTTCTCACCAAAAAGTCTTCTGAGAAGATATACTCCTTAACCTTTGTGTCTATAGCAATTATCAATCATCCCCTCTATTTGAGGGACAATGACCCCGGGGTCTCCCGGAATAATAATTGATGCTGGAAACAACTGCCGGATTAGCCCCGTCATCTTTTTTGCCGGTATAAAAAATCGATAACATCTTGCCTGAAAAAGTGCTTATTTATTTTGAATATAAGTAATTTTTTTTTGATTTGTTATATCGATACTGATATATAACTTATATCAATATCGATATATTGTGAATAGCCGTATTATATAAATAAAGGATAGGGAATGGGAGAGTGCAGCAATAGCGGTCTTGAATCTCTGGATGTTTCCCCTGAAAAGGAAGAGGAAATATTCATCCGCTGTTACAGAATGGTTGAATATCTGAATGATATAGCAGGTGAAATAATAATGGACTTTCTTCATAATACAACATGTCCGGTTTCAAGACAGGTCCTCAGAAACTCACCCGAAACAGTTGTGATTAAATCCTATGAAAAGGCAATAAGCATGCTGGGTCAGGAAGTCCGCAGGCAGAATCTTCAGGTTTAACAGGACCGGATGACCGGGAAAAAAATCATAAAATGCTTATGCCTTGTCATTATCGAATAATATCCGGAACTAAGAAACAGATAAATAAAAAGGAGGGTAATTAATGCAAAAAGTATCATTAAAAATTAATGGGCGGCAATATCAGTTAGTTGTCGAACCGGATAAGGTGCTGCTGGATCTCCTCAGGGAAGACCTGCGCCTTACCGGTGCAAAACAGTCATGCGACCGGAAAGGTCAGTGCGGTGCCTGTACGGTGATTGTCAACAAAAAAGCGGTCAGGTCGTGTATTACCAAGGTTGTCAATCTTGAGGGTGCCGATGTTATCACCATTGAAGGACTGGGTACCCCGGATAATCCCCATCTTATTCAGGAGGCGTTTGTTCTCTCCGGTGCGGTGCAATGCGGCTTCTGTACTCCCGGAATGATTATGGCAACCAAGGTTTTACTTGATCATAATCCCGATCCGGATGTTGATGAAATTAAAAAGGCCCTTGCCAAAAATCTCTGCCGCTGCACTGGATATAAAAAGATTATAGATGCAGTATTGCTGGCTGCAAAATTCCTGAGAGGTGAACTTACTCCTGATCAGGTACGCCCCGATCCGAACGGGCCTAAATTGGGAGTATCCCATCCAAGGCCTTCAGCTATGATAAAGGCATGCGGTGTGGCACAGTTTGGTGCAGATATCTACCCGGACGGAGCGCTTGAACTGGCGGTTGTAAGAAGCACTGAAGAACATGCCAGGATAGTATCAATAGATACGTCGGCGGCGGAAAAAATGCCGGGCGTTGCCGGCACGATGACTGCAAAGGATATTAAAGGCACAAACCGTATAAGATTCATTTTTAATGATCAGGTTGTGCTTTGCGATACAAAGGTCCGGAACCTGGGTGATCCCATCGTGATCGTAGCTGCCGAAACCCAGAAACAGGCACGGGAAGCAGCAGAGGCTGTAAAAATTAAATATGAAAAACTGCCTGTTTTAAAGACAGTTCAGGAGGCAATGTCCAACGATAAGGTAAGGGTTCATGACGAATTTCCTAACCTGGTCTATCAACAACCCTCCATCAAGGGCGATGCTGCAAAGGCTTTTAAAGAAGCAGCAGCAATAGTTGAATGTGATTTTTCTACACAGATGAATCATCAGGCGCCTCTTGAGCCTGAGACCACGGTAGCCTGGCTTGAAGGGGATGAAGACCCTATCCTTGTGGTTGCAGGCAGAAGCATCATGATCCATACACATATGGGGGCGCTGCAGGAGGCCCTTGGATATGAAAATATGAGGTATGAGGAGCCCTTTTCCGGCGGTCAGTTCGGAATCAAGGCCTCGATCACCTCAGAAGGTATATCAGGTGCTGCTGCTTTACATTTTAAAAGACCGGTCAGGTATATACCGGGCAGTCATGAATCCATGCTCCTGAGCAACAAACGTCATCCATTTGACATGAAGGTGAAACTTGCGGCTGATAAAAAGGGAAACCTGACTGCCTACGCAAACGATTTTATAGTAAATAACGGCGCCTATATGCTGCTGGGTATAATTGTAGTTGGACGCGCAATAGAGATGTTCTCAGGTGCGTATAGCATCCCGAACATAGATGCAATGGCAAAACTCGTATACACAAATGATGCAGCAGGCGGCGCAGCACGTGGCGCCGGGCCGCCCCAGGTTAATTTCGCGCTTGAATGCGCAATGGACATGCTTGCGGAAAAAATTGGGATGGATCCGCTTGATTTCAGGATCAAGAATTCACTTAAACCTGGTGACAGCCTTTCAACAGGCATAGTCCTGATTGATGACTCAACATTCCCGAAGGTCTGCGAACAGATCAGGCCGAATTATGAAAAGGCAAAAAAAGAGGCAGCTGCTTTCAAAAAAGGCAAGATCAGACGCGGAGTCGGTCTGGGTGCGCATTCATTCGGGATCGGAATGCCCAGTGACAACGCAGTTGCGGTTGTTGAACTCAACGAGGACAATGGAGTGACTATCTATACAGCCGCTGCAGACCCGGGTGAAGGTAATGACTCCATGTTCACGCAGCTTGCCGCACATCTGTTAAATCTGCCTCTTGATAAGGTAAGGCTGGTCACAAGAACCACAGAAAATACCTCTGAAACAGGCCCTGCAGCCAGCAGCCGTATCACCTATATGGTAGGCGGAGCCATGATCAACGGTGTTAATGATATGCTCGCAGCCATGAAAGAGGCCAGGACCAATACCTATGAAGGTCTCAAGAAGGCGGGAAAGCCCACAAGGTATGTCGGTAAGAAGACCACCCGTGTAGCAGAACTTGATCCCAAAACAGGGCAGGGTGCGGCCTATGAGACACAGGTACATAATATCCAGATGGCTGAGGTTGAAGTCAATACTGAGACCGGTGAGGTCAGTGTAATAAGGATGACCACGTCGGTTGACCCGGGCCCGGTTATTCACCCCATAAACCTGGAAGGACAGCTCGAAGGCGGTATGGATCAGGGTGTCGGTTATGCCCTGAGGGAAGAATATATCCATGGTAAAACAAAGGACTGGACGACCTTTAAGTTTCCTACCTTTAAGACATCCTTTGACATGGAAATACTTCCTCCGCTTGAAACACCCCGTAAAAAGGGCGCGTTAGGTTCTATAGGCGTCGGAGAAATGACAATGGTTTCAACAGCCCCGGCTGTTATCAATGCCATCCACGATGCGTGCGGTGTATGGATAACTGATCTTCCGGCCACCCCGGATAAGGTAAAGAAGGCGCTGGCAGGAAAGAAGTAAAAATGATCCGGACCGAAGGATCAAAACCGCTTACCGGTGATCTCTCAAGGGTATACAGAGAGATCGCCGGTAAAAAAATCCTCTTTGATAGTGAGGGCTTTATCTGGCACCCTGAAGACTGGACCGAAGATATAGCCGAACTCCTGGGAAGGGAAAACGGGGTTGAAAAGTTCAGTGAAGCCCAATGGAGGATTATGAGATTTTTAAGAGAATTTTATTTTTACAACGGCAGGGCGCCGATGAATCGTGATATCAAAGCAAAAACAGGATTGAGCTTTATGGAGATGGAGGGGCTCTTTCCGGGAGGCATACGACACGGCGCCCGCCGTTTTGCGGGACTCCCCAATCCAAAGTCATGCGCCGGTTATTAAAATGAACTCCGATATTGTATATCTTGACAATGCAGCCACCACCTTCCCCAAACCCGAAGGTGCGCTTGACCGCATGATAGATGTATATAAAAAAAAAGGCGTATCGCCGGGCAGGGGCAGCTATGACCTTGCCTTTGAGGCGGAGGACATTGTTGTTGATACCAGGTCGAGGTTTGCACGCCTGTTCAATACACCTGATCCCAAAAGGATAGTATTCACATCAAACGCCACTGACTCAATGAATGTTGTTCTCCAGGGCATACTCAAGGCTGGTGACCATGCAGTATCAACAAGGCTTGAGCACAATTCCGTATTGAGACCCCTGTATCACCTGAGGAAAAAAGGCATTATTGACTATGATCTGGTAGATTTTGATAGTCAAGGCTTTATAGATCCTGACGATATTTCAAAAGCAATCAAAGAGAATACAGGACTCGTCATAATCAACCATGTTTCAAATGTCCTCGGAACTATCCAGCCCGTCAAAGAAATAGGGGCGGTCTGTGAAAAAAAGGGTGTACCTCTGGTTATTGACGCAGCCCAGAGCGCCGGCATTATACCCATAAACATGCAGGAATGGAATATAGGCGCAGTTGCCTTTACAGGGCATAAGTCCCTGCTTGGTCCAACGGGTACAGGCGGTCTTGCCGTAGCCCCTGATCTTGAAATCGATCCGACACGTTTCGGCGGAACAGGTGTGGATTCCGAAAGCCCGGTCCATAACATGCAATATCCGCAGCGGCTTGAGGCAGGCACTGTAAACCTTATCGGTATAATAGGGCTTTCAGAAGGACTTAAATTTATTGAAAACAATGGAATGGAGACGATTCATAAAAAGGAGATGAGACTCTTCCGCAGGCTTAAGGAGGGACTGTCAAATCTTGAAACAGTTGAATATTACTGCGCGGATAATACTGAAAACCATGCAGCACTGATCTCTGTCAATATAAAGGGGATCGAACCGGGTGATGCCGGCTCCATTCTTGATGCGGATTATAATATTGCTGTCCGTACCGGGCTGCATTGCGCTCCGCTTGTTCATGAGAATATCGGGACATTTCCGCGGGGGGCTGTAAGGTTCAGTTTAGGGCCTTTTAATACAGATGAACATATAGACAAGGCGATCGAGGCAATGACTGAAATCGATCGGTACATCAGGCGATAATCGATTTGATTTCTAATCTCCCTTATACGGCGTCATGTCCCGGTGGAGCTACAGTGAAGCCGGTAATTTTAGACCCCATTGTTTTTCTCAGTGTAAAATATCATATCATTTCCCCAATAAATATCAGGGTAAATTGTCCACGAAGGCCTTAATTTCGTTCAACACTGCATCTGAAGACACAGGCTTATATCTGTCAACTGTGTACGGGCTGACGTCCATGCCGCATTAAGTAAGCCCGCCCGCGCCTGGTATCGGAAATTTCTATTTCTGGCCCAGGATCCCCAATACTCCTCGTTTGAAAAACAGGTTTTGATCTTTGACAAAAAAATATTTTGAAATATCAGGGTCATTTAATCCTTTTTCCAATAACTTGCTGATCCTTGATTTGCTTTCTTCTGATTGCCGGGCATGCCCGAGATAATCCTGTAAATGCAGGTCAACCTCAATCTCAAAGGTCTTTTTTATTTTAATGTTTCTTTGTCTGAAAAGAGTTTTGATAAATTCTTTGCTCATGGTTTTATTGTGACTTATATCTACCTCACGCTCAAACTCCTCAAAAAATTTATCTGTCTTTTCATCAGGGTAGGCCACGATATCCTGAATGCTTATTCGGCCCTTTGTTTGACAGCATCGAAGCATTTCATCAAAAATGCCGGCATATTCGTTAAAGTGATGAAATGCTGACCGGCATATTATTATCGAGAATGATTCCTCTTCAAAGGGGGTGCTTTCAACCGGGTTACACAGAAAGCTTACGTTTTTAACATTCACCTGCTTTGCCTGGTTTTTGGCTATCTCGATCATGCCTTTTGAGATATCAACACCGTAAACATATTTAACCCTTGGTGCGGCAGCAATGGCATAGTCACCGGTACCGCAGGCGAAATCCAGTAAGGTATCCTGCGAGGATATCTCACAAAAACTAAAATATGCTTCCTGGTATTCTTTATTTTTTGTAACTGACCAGCCGCTGAAATTTTGAGCCTGTTTATCAAACTGTCTTTTGACTATTTCGTGTAGGGCGGACATTTAT
>CAZSZQ010000174.1:0-7687 GCA_964610475.1 uncultured Desulfatiglans sp. | reverse complement strand
TATCCGGCAATCTGATTTGCCAAAAAAGCTGTTGATATAGATGTACCGGCATATGCGCCCGGTTCACCTTTATATCCGACAGGAAATGAAGCAAATCCCGGGGCATATATTGTGACAAAGTCTCCATAATTGGATTTATCCCATTTTTTGCCCCCTGGATCAAGCGCCCCGACTCCGATGACTGAGTCATATGCTGCGGGATACATGATATTACCGGTCGGTTCGTTACCTGCCGCAGCCAGTATTATTAACCCCTTTGATGCTGCATAATCAAAAGATTGATCAAGAAACTCGCTCTTTGTCTCAGAACCCCAGCTCAGGCTCATTACCCTGGCGCCATTATTCAGGGCGAATTCAATGCCGTTCATTAAATCAAAATTTGATATATAACCTTCTTCATCAAAACCCTTTATGGCGATTACAGGGTTTAAAGTGTCTGATTCACCACCTGCACCGAGTGGTTTGACAGCTCCTCCTGCTATCATCGCCATCTGAGTTCCGTGACCCAAAGAATCGGAAAGAGGCGCTTCAGGGTTTATGCTGTTAAATGATCTGTAAACATAAGGGGCTGAGATATATTCCTGTGACAGGCCGCTGTCTATCACTGCTATCGGGACAGAGTTTCCTGATAAGCCTGTCGCTTCAGGGTAGGATGTTTCTGTTGATAATCCGGTAACAAAAAAAGGATGATTAACAGGATATGCATAATTGGCCTCGGCTTTTTCGATACCCGGATACCTGTTGATCAGTTCCAGTATGGCAAAATAGTCAGATTTTTCAGGCAGAATAACTTTTATAATCCTGGCAGTTATGTTGTAACCCGAAACGGCCAGCCCGTTTTCAACTAAAAAATCATTAAATTTTTTTAAATCGATTTCCCTGGAAAGCCGGAGAAGTATTTCGTTTTTAACAAATACAGAACCGTCATATGGATTTTTAACGAGTCGTCTCTTACCCGGTTGAAGTGTTTTTACAAGTTCTTTTTTCCCCGGAAAAAACAGGTGTACTTCTTCAAGTATTACAAATTGACCTGCGGGTGTCTCAATTGATTTCCATATGAGGACATAGTTCAGGTTCCTCAACAGGGTATTCAAGCCCTGCTCCATCTCCCTGTTGCTGAAGGAAAATGTTACATAAGGATTTATTTCCGGGTCTGCATGTACTGTTACTCCCTGGTCAGCAAGTGCCTGCAATATATCCCTGAGAGGTTCATTTTCTGCATTTACTGAGAGCCTGTTTCCTCTGATAGATACCTCAACAGCCAATCCTTCTGAAAAAGGAAAGATGAGTATGATAAGAAAGATTAAGAGGGTTCTTATGTTCATGATTAAACGAGTTTAACATTTTTAAATTATAAACGCATATTATTTTAAGACTGGATTCCCGATCGCTGTCGGAAACAAGTCGTTTGTAGAAACGATTAAAGAGCCTTTGGGTTTTAAAGCAATAGGACGAGAAATAAAAGGAGGGTAAGTAGCATATCAGCTCAGAGAGAGTGCCGCTTTCTATAGGTCTCATTTTAAGACCAAAAAGAGAGCTATAGACCATGAAAACACATATTTTGGGATATAAAAATTGAATAATCAGGAACTTAGCCTGGCCCGACCCAACCTTAACCTATCGGCAGAAAAAATGTTTGATGTTGGGAGGGCAATTAGCTTTTCCCTCAATATATGAGTGAAAAGCAATCAGCTATAGGGATAGGGAGTAGCCTCACGACTACTTTTTCACACACCACCAACTACAGGATCGAACGACTTCTCGCAAAGATGCCCCCCTGACCTGCGGATGCTTTATGCGAAGGCGCTTGCCGTCGGCTGGTACTTTTGTTAATATGCCTAAAATAAAATATATTAACCGGATTCATATACAGGGGACTTCCACCCTATAAATTAACGCCCAGGCCGGGCGTACACAAAAAATAACCCGACCGGCGGCAAAAGGTGCCGGTCTTTTATTTTCCTTTTCGGCAAGAGAGGAAATGGAATGTCAAACACACCCTATTCAAGATTCGAGAAGGACGAGTTGATCCTCCGCGATGAACTTGCCGTCGATCGAACCCTGCTTGCGAACGAGAGAACGCTTCTGGCGTATCTACGCTCGGCTATCGCCCTGCTGATCGCAGGTGTCTCCATCATACACTTTTCGCAGCATGGCTGGTTCTGGACTGTAGGCATCTGCTGTATCCCGGTAAGCATCATCACAGGAATTGTCGGGATTGTCCGGTTTCGTAAGGTGAACCGGGCCATCACCATTGTGAGAACCCGGACAAAATCATTTACCGGACCAAACCCAGGAGGCGACTCCTAAACCCGCACCTCAAACGGCTCGATTTCCGGAGCGTATCAAGGTTAACGGTGTGATGAAAGGGATCAGATTATGAATATATTTAAAAGAATATTTGGAAAGCGTAAAAGTGTTTCAAAAAATAATCCTGAAGATAAAAAGCCGGATATTGATCAAATAATTAATTCTGAAGATATCAATAGGGGTATTATTGAACTTGATAATAATATCTCAGACCTGTGTAATTATGGAGAGTGTGTAGAAAGGCTGAATGAACATCAAAAAATATTCTTTTTTAACCAAACCATTGAACGTGAAGTCAATAATGGAGGCTTTAATCAATTCTACTATAATTCATCAGGCGATTATGCACACGAAACAGTTGAATCCTTAAAAAGTATCGGCGCTGAAAAAACCGCACTGATTATACAAAAAGCAAATGCCCAGTTTCCAAACAACATTGTTCCAAAAGATAGAGATGACAGACAGAAAATTATTGAACAGATTGAGGATAAAGCAAATGATATATGGGAAAAGCTTGATGAGGATTTTTATAAATATGAAGAAGACCTGAATGCACTGAATATGGGATACATCAGGGAACATAAAGAACATTTCATACTGAATCACACATCAAAATAATAAAACCTGCCAGGCGAAAAAACGCCGTCCGGCGTGTTATCGGGTTAGAAAGACCCCCGGAACGATCATTAATATTTCTAAATATCAATTAACATTAAATGGAGAAGGTCATGAGGTTAGTAATTTTTTCAATTTTAGCAGTTCTTTCAATTGGACTATCAGCACAGTCCGGCCTATATAATGGTATGGTATTAATCCCATCAGGTGATTTCATTATGGGCAAAGAGATAGATAATGACCTTGGATTCAGTCCTGCTCATAAAGCAAAAGTGGATTCTTTTTACATGGAGAAATATGAAGTGACAAATGAGGATTATTTTCGTTTTATGATACGCAACGTCGTTACTCTGTTTTAAGGTAGATGAACCCTTGTCAATATGAGACCTTTAAAATGGCGGCCAAAGACAGGCATGAGCTTTTCTGTTTTTATTATGGAAAAATGTAAAACAACCTTAAATAAGAGAAAAAATTTTTGAAAAACCCGGTTTTATAGTATAAGTTATACTGAAATGCTTCACGAATACGAATAGACTGTTAATTCAACTTTATAAAGAAAGGTAACACCATGTTGGCTGTCAGATTCATAAATAACGGGTTTTTCTGTCTGGGCCTGCTTCTGATTTTATTCTGGAGCAATAGCAGGATCCTGGCTTCAGAATCGCCTTTGTATAATGAGGAGATGGTCTTATCCTGGGCTAACCAGGTCAGGGTCAAAAACGGTCTTCCGGAATTGATCGCTGATCCCCGACTTAATGAAGCTGCAAAAACACACAGTGAGAATATGGTTCGTTTCAACCTGCTTTCCGAAAGCAGTCCTTCTCTCGGCACCCCTTTTGAAAGGGCAAGGACTTCAGGAGTGACCGACACAAACAACCTTGTGGTTGTCGCAAAGGCGCATGACCTGGATCACCTTACAGCAGAACTGGAATCAGGGGCCGGGATATCCAGGATACTTTCACCTGAGATGACCCACCTGGGGGTGGGAATGGCCACTGATACAGAAGGCAGCCAGTGGGTAACCCTGCACATGACCGGACGTACGATAGATTTTTCAAAATTCACAATACATCAGTCGAATACGGTACCTTCAAGCCGTTCTATTGCCATTCAAGGTCATACTCAATATAAAAAAATAAAGGCCCTGCTGCTCCCTTCTGATGAGGTCAAACAGGATCTCACCCTGGAGCATATTGTAATTCCGGATTCGAATGGCAATTTTGAGGTTACGATCTCTTTCGGGATCTCGACAGGCAGCTTTGGAATTGAATTTTATATCCTTGACCAGGGGGAGTATAAGCTCAGGAATTCATTCAGCATGGATATCAGATAATCAAGGAGAGAGATACGATGGTGAAGAGAGCCCTTATAACGTTTTTTTTGTTGCTGACCCTTGCCTCCTCCTTGCCCGCGTGGGGTACCCTCTATTATTATTCAGGGAACATGGATGCTTCTTTTGGAATGACCCACACCATTACCATAACCATGCCCGCTGGTCTAACCGAATTCCGATATATATTCACACTGCCTGAAGACTATTCCTTCCCTACCAATTCGCAGGATGCAACGGCAGTGGGTTTCAGTTTTACAGGGAGCACCCCTTCACAATACAATTATACCGATGAATACGGTAATCACTGCACCAGGCTGACATGGCCGAATCCTTCGGCCGGCACTGTTACCGTAACGGCCACGTATACGGTTACGGCAGCAGCTGACTGGGACGGCTTTGTAACCAGTGATCTCTTTCCATTCGACCCTTCAGGGTTGAGTCCCTCGATCACAATGTACCTTGATCCTACCAGTGAAGTACAATCGGAAAATTCTACCCTGGCAGCCCTGGCCGATACCCTGACAAGCGGTGTCACAACCCAGTGGGAGGCGGTGCTGGCCATAAACGGCTGGGTTATGGATAATATCAGCTACGGAAACAACAGTTCCGGAACCGACGCCCTTTCCACCTACAATCTTCGGGTGGGTGTATGTTCCAATTACTCACACCTGGCCGTCGCACTCTTAAGGGCGGCAGGGATCCCTGCCAGACTGGCAAGCGGATATGCCCTTGAAAAGGAATATAACCTTCCTACAGGGGGCGGTTATATTAAAACAGACTGGGGTGAGGGATCTCATGCATGGATAGAGGTTTATTATCCATCCCTGGGGTGGGTTCCATACGATCCGCAAAGGGATCTTCACCATGTGGATACACACAGGGTCCTTGACAGTACTGGTCCGGATCTGGAAGAGATTAGTGGCGGATGGTACTGGTCTTACTCCGGACCTCAACCCCCCGCTCCTTCCGTGTCTTCGGCTGTGAGTGCAAACTGGATATCGGATGTTATCAATCTCTCCTATATAAAAACAACAAATGAAATCAACGAATTCTCTCTGAGCGCAAAGGTGACATTCAATCAGATTCAGGATTACACGATCACTGCCTCCGCAGGCAGCGGCGACACTATTTCACCTTCAGGCGAAGTAACTGTAACGTCAGGAAGTTCCCGAACCTTTACCATTTCGCCCGATACCTGGTATAACATACTAGACGTCCTGGTTGACGGGGTATCCCGGGGTGCGCTATCTTCATATACATTCGATAACGTAACGGCAGATCATACAATATCGGTCCAGTTCCTGATCGCCGATGATGACGGGGATAACCTCCCTGACTGGTGGGAACAGCAGATAATAGATTACAGTCAAAGTGACGGAATAACCGGCATCGGTCATGTCCTGCCGGAGGATGATTTTGACGGAGACGGATTTACAAACCTTAAGGAATACCTTAAGGAAACCGACCCGGCAGACAGCAGTTCACATCCGCCAAGATTCATGCCATGGCTGCTGTTACTGCTGGATGATTAGGTATACTGTGAAGTAATAGTGGTCATGGAATAAAGACATATTTCCCTGACCTCCTGCTGGCGGGAAGGCGCAAACAAACGCTCATCCTATGCCAGAGCCGTTATGTAAAATACCAGGGAGTTGTACAATCCGATTGATTGAAATACACTGGCACCCTTGCCAAAGGAGAAATACTTAATGAGTGGAGACTCAACACATCTAAACACCTCTGTCATCAATATCGCACGCACAGATATGACAAAACTGCATTACAATATGACTGTTCAGCAATCATTGGACGATATCAGGCAAAAAGAGGTTGGAGAGAAAATTGTATATTTTTATGTAGTGGATGACGATGATCGTCTGGTGGGAGTTGTGCCGACCCGGCGGTTACTCACTGCACCGCCGGATCAGAGGATCTCTGAAATCATGATTGCCCGTGTGATAACAATTCCGCAGCGTGCAACGGTATTTGATGCCTACGAGTTTTTTTTGCTGTATAAACTCCTGGCATTTCCGGTGGTGGATGAACACAGACGCATGCTGGGCGTTGTCGATATCGCAATGTTTTCAGACGATACCTTTAATCTGGCAGATCGGGAAAACATGGACAGGGTTTTCGAGATAATTGGTTTTCGCGTTAAGGAGGTACGGGAGGGTTCTCCGGTCCGGGCTTTCCGGTTCCGGTTTCCATGGCTTCTGGCCACTATCACAGGCGGTACGGTGTGCGCACTACTGGCCGGCGTTTACGAGGTAACGTTAGCCAAAAGCCTGATATTGGCCTTTTTTTTAACACTGGTGCTGGGCCTGGGTGAAAGTGTCAGCATCCAGTCGATGACATTGACTATTCATAGTCTGAGGTCAAAACAACCGGATAGTAAATGGTATATACGGGCCTTTTACCGTGAGGTCGGCGCTGCCGCGTTATTGGGCGCATCATGCGGTGCTGTAGTGGGTCTTATTGCCTGGCTCTGGCGCGGCGAAGGGATTGCGGCACTTACCATTGGCGCAAGCATAATGCTGACTATCTGTGCCGCTGTTTTTTTTGGCCTGAGCGTTCCGTCATTATTGCATAAACTTAAGCTTGACATGAGAATTGCCGCCGGCCCACTCACCTTGGCCTTAACGGATATTTCAACGATCCTGATCTATTTCAGTCTTGCAACGGTGTTGTTATAAAAATTAATAGGTTCCGTCCGGCTCTTTTACCTTCCAGTTACACCGCTTTCATAAAAATAACTTGACAAAAAAATCTAAATTATTAAATACTAGTAAATCGATAGTGATAGTAGCTTAAAAGGCGTTGATATGAAACTTTCTACAAGGGTAAGGTATGGCGTCAGGCTCATGGTTGAGCTTGCAGAGCGTTATGGTGAGGGGCCTGTTTTTTTAAAGGATATTGCAGCGGTACAGGGGATATCCGAGAAATATCTGAGCCTTATTGTGATCCCTCTCCGTTCTGCCGGACTTGTTTATTCTGCAAGGGGCGCAAACGGGGGATATACCCTTTCGCGTGATCCGAAGACAATTACACTCAAGGATGTGGTAGTTATCCTGGAGGGAGAGCCCTGTCTGGTCGATTGTGTCAGAGACCCATCAGTCTGTAATCGAACCTCCCGTTGTTCAAGCAGAGGCGTATGGCAAAGGGTGGGAGACAGGATTTCCGAGGCATTAAGTGAAGTCTCACTTGCCCAAATGGTTAAGGGCTCTTTTGAAAAAAAGCATCAGGCCATAAACTATGAGATATAATTATTTCTTCATATCATTAGAGATGCATCAGATATTGCGGGCATCTGATAAAAATGAGGGGTTGAAATGAAAAAGCAGCGTAACATTTCAGCGGTCTACAGGTATAAATTTAGGAGCCGACAAGATGACTTTAATAGACAATGAATTAAGGATAGAGACACTTGCA
>CAZSZQ010000173.1:0-7689 GCA_964610475.1 uncultured Desulfatiglans sp. | reverse complement strand
CCCATTGCAAGCTTTACCCTCAGGATACGGGTAACAGCATCGTCTATACGCTCCATGGACACCTTGCCCTCTTCAACAAGGGCCTTGAGGCTATCAAAAAATTCACGATACCCGCCCGGTTCCATTGCCATGTCCATACCCGCATTGATTGATATCATGATGGACTCTTTAAGGTTCATGGGATTTATCTGATGAATGGCATTATAATCGGATATAAGAAAACCATCAAAACCAAGTTCCTCCTTTAGTATCTCGGTAAGGAGCCGTCTGCTGGCAGAACACCTTACCCCGTTCCATGTGCTGTATGATGGCATGATACTGCCTACACCGGCATCAATAGCCGCTATATAACCGGGAAGGTGGATATACCTCAGAGTTTCCTCATCCATTTTCGCATCCCCCTGATCCAGCCACATACGGACTATATTATTCCCGCCAGGGAAACCCGGCCTGGGCGCATTTGTAGCCTCTGTTCCACCATCAGCCACATAGTGTTTGGCGCAGGCCAGAACTGACAGGGGATCGGAGAGGTCTTTTCCCTGAAGCCCCATTATCATTGCCTTTCCAAGGATTTTTACTATTTCAGGATCTTCTGAAAAACCTTCATATGTGCGGCCCCATCTTATGTCCTGGGGCACTGTTACCGCAGGGGCAAAAGTCCAGTGAATTCCGGTTGCCCGCATCTCCTTTGCCGTGATACGCCCTATTTTTTCCACAAGCTCAGGGTCGCGTGTACATCCGAGCGCTATGTTATGGGGGAACATGACCGCTCCCAGAACATTGCTGTGGCCATGAACCGCATCTATCCCGTAAAGGGCAGGTATCTTAAGCCTTGTCTTCGTGACCTCATCCTGCACCCGGTCATAGAGATTGGTCCATTCAATAAGGCTGTTATCTTTGGTTGGGTCCGAATCACCGCCACTAAAAACAGATCCTATAAAATATTTTTGCATGTCTCCGGTATTACCGAGCACCTTGTCCTGTTCAGGTTGGGTCATCTGGCCGATCTTTTCATCAAGGGTCATTTGACATAATATTTCTTTAGCCTTTGCATCAAATACTTTAAGACCTTTCACCTCAGGGATCTGTGCGGCCTTTTCGGGTGCTTTAGATTGACATGATAAGAAAAGTACAGAGATGAGAAATAAACAGATCAAAGCTGCATAATGTATTACTGCTTTTTTCATTTTGCCACTCCTTTTGGTTTTGTTTGCTTTTTGTTGGGACCTTTTGCATTCTACATAAGCAGTAAAATCTTTACAAGGCTTTTGGGCGTTTGATAGATAAGTCTGCCTCTGTTTATAAATCAAATACAAAGATCTCTCTTATTCCATCAGTCAAATCTTCAGTCAAATTACCCCCCAACACATTTTATAACATTACCGTGATCAGGAATGTTCCGGTAATTAAGATAATTGTAGCTATTATCCTGATTAAAAGATTTGTTTCTTTGAATAATTTTCCTCCCACAAAACATGCAAAGAATACAGACAATCTCTTAATAGCCAGTACAAGAGCAACCTTTCCACCTGCCACTGCAAGAATCTGTGAATACCTGTATCCAATAGTAAGAACACCGATCAAAGCTATCAGGGCGTAATCTTTCTTTGATGCTTTAGACAAACACATAAAAATATTTTTCTTTCTGACAGCCAGAAAAGCCGTACCGAATAGAAAAAGATTAAAAATATGCTGGAAAAACATAAATGCTTCAGTGCTCATTTTATAATTACCTACAATTACTTTATCAAGAACAGAAGTAATCGTAAAAGCTGTAAGGGCTGCAAGAATGAAGTTATGTCCCCTTGATTTTATAAATATTAAAAAAGGATCAAGCAATGAAACCCCTTTTTTTACATTTATTATATACGTTCCTGTAATGAGGAGCATAAGCCCTGTAATCTGAAACAGGCTCAGATACTCCTTAAGAAATAAAAAGGAAAAAATAGCCACTATACCCGGATTGAGATCCATAAGCGGAAGAGACCCACTGATATCCAGCCTTTTAAGCGCTGACATTACAGAATAAAAAGCAACAGCATTAAAGATGCTTTTTACTAAAAGGATAACTAATGCCTGTGAATTTATTGCCGCTAAATCAAAAAATAATATAAAGGGTAATGAAAATAAAAAGGAAAAAACTGAGAGAATCACAGAAAATTCTAGTGCATTGATATTGAAAAGGGATTTTTTTTCGCATATAGCAGCTGCTGCTGAAAGGGCAGCCGATAACAAAGCAAGAATACGCCAGTCCATATATTAATCACTCTCTGACTATTAATCGTTTAAAGGCTCCAGACCGACAGGTCTTGTCACCTTAAGAAATCCGTGCAGCTCTAATTCTTTAAATTCTCTGTGATGGGTAGTTTCCTTTATTTTAAGCTCACAGTCATACATGGCTCCGCATCCGCAGCGAAGGCACCGCCTGGTATCCATCCTGGCTGTCCTTTCATTGAACCCTGTCTGCAGATATGCAAACATAATGAAAACTATTCCATTGAACTTAAAATGCTTATTTCACAGCACTCGATTTTATCTATATCAAAAAACAAACAAATAATAAAAAATAAAGAAAATATTTTAAAATTTACCTGCATTTTGTCTTTTATCTTCAGTACCTTATCAGAAAGAAAATCGAGTTAAAAGATCAGGTAAAAATAATGAAGAAGATATATACACACCACCTAAAGGCCATTCCCTTTACTTTTGAAGAGTATTCAGTTATCTATAGATACATTTCAGTGATGTATACTGACTTTTCACTGAAATATTTTAAAAAAACTTTTCGGAGGCATGTATGGCCATCAGATCCCTATCTCCCCTCGATGGGCGCTACAGCAGGTATATTGAGCCCCTTAAAATATATTTTTCTGAATGGGGATTAATAAAATACAGGATCCATGTTGAAATCGAATGGCTAATCATGATGTCAGAACGGCCTGAGATATCACATGTAAGGGAGCTATCTGATACAGAAAAGACATTTTTAAGAAAAATAGTCACAGACTTTAATGATGAAAAGGCAGGGATTGTTAAGGATATCGAGGATCAGACAAGGCATGATGTCAAGGCTGTCGAATACTATATTAAACAGGCAATCACAGGAAAATCTGTCGAAGGCCTTTCAGGGTCCATCCACTTCTGCTGCACATCAGAGGACATAAATAACCTCGCACACGCCCTTATGCTCAAGGAAGGTATAAACAATGAATGGATTCCACTGGCAGAAGATATGCTTGATAAGCTTGGAGCAATATCAGAAGAGACAAGGGATATCCCCATGCTTGCGAGAACACACGGTCAGGCAGCTACACCAACAACCACAGGAAAGGAACTGGCGGTTTTTATACACAGGTGGAAAAGGCAGCTCAACCAGATCAGAAAAATGGAATATCTGGGTAAATTCAATGGTGCTGTAGGCTGTTACAATGCCCATTGCGCAGCATATCCCGATGCCCCCTGGGAAGAGATATCGAAAGCATTTATAAAAAGACTGGGGCTCACATTCAACCCTCTTACCACTCAGATAGAGTCCCATGACTATATGGCAGAACTGTTTCATGCCCTTATCAGGTTTAATAATATCACCATGGATTTTGACAGAGATATGTGGACATACATATCCCTCGGATATTTCAAACAGAAGGTCGTGAGTAACGAAGTGGGTTCATCTGTAATGCCCCACAAGGTAAACCCCATAGACTTTGAAAACTCCGAGGCAAATATCGGCATCAGCAACGCCCTGCTTGAGCACCTGGCATCCAAGCTCCCGATATCCAGGCTGCAGAGGGATCTTACAGACTCTTCTGCATTACGTAATGTTGGTACAGCTATAGGGCATTCATACCTTGCAATAAAATCTGCAGCAAGAGGTATTGAAAGGGTGTCAGTTGATAGAAGTGCAATCGGAAGAGACCTTACCGATGCCTGGGAGGTGCTGACGGAACCGGTACAAACCGTGATGAGAAAGGCCGGCATAGAAAATCCCTATGAAAAGATGAAGGCTCTTTCAAGAGGGAAAAAAATCACCCGGGATGATCTTCAAAAATTTATTAATAGCCTGGATCTCCCCGATGAAGACAAAAGCAGGCTCCTGGCACTTAGTCCCGCCGATTATATCGGTAATGCCTTTATGCTTACAGAACATATTAAAAAATGAGGTTAGTTTATTTTATACTTTCAAAAAAAGTTACATCGATATCCGATTTGGCCTTCATTGCGTCGAGCCAGCCACTGAAGGCCTCCTGCCGTTTTCTCATGCTTAGTGATTCCGCATACCTTTCCTTTTCTGCGATATACCTGGCTGCATCAATATCCTGTTTCTCTTCCCATTTGATAATATATGCACCCTTTTCATTTTCAAACACCTTATCCGGAAAAGGATTATTTGCATTCAGTTTAAAGGCCTCTTCCTGCATACCGGGAATTACACCGATTTTTCCGGCGGTACCGCTTCTGGTAAAATAATCGCTTGATTCGATTATCCTGTTTTTCTCCTTGGCCAGCTCTTCCCACTTGCCGGTTTCCGAAAGTGCTTTAAGATATTTTTCTGCTTCTGCCTTTGCGCTCTCAAGTGCCATATGATCGATATAATCTGCCTCTGCCTTTCCATAGACCTCATCAAGCACCGGTAGATATGAACCTTTTTTATCCAGTATCTGAATGATGTAGAATTCATTATTCAGTTCTTCAAGTTTATTAACTTCCCCCTTGTTAAGGCTGAAAAGGATTTCAATAAGTTTACTGTTACCCCTGATCATAGGGACCGGTTCTGATTCTGAGAAGAAATCTGTACTATCGTAAGCCACTTTGTGATCAGCGGCAAATTCCTTTAGATCAACATCGTATGGCATCTGATCAGTTAAGAACAAGCCTTTTTCATTTGCAATATCCATGGTTGCGTTATGTCTCAGGATGCCATCTATCTGGTTTCTTGCCTCATCAAATGTTTTAACTGACCTTTCCACTCTGTCATCAACCTTGATGATATGGTAGCCATATGCTGTTTTTACGAGGCCGCTTATCTCATCTTTTTTAAGACCAAAGGCGGCGTCTTCAAATTCCTTTGATCCCTGCCCCAAACTGCCCTTTGTAATATATCCGAGATCACCACCCGTTGATTTTGTTGCGTCTTCAGAAAATTCCTTTGCCAGTTCACCGAAATCTTCACCCTTTTTTACCCTTTCAAGCACAGCCCCTGCAATATCCTCGACTTTCTTCTGCTCTTCAGGCGAAGCTTCCGGAGAAACCCCAAACAATATATGCCTTGCCTTTACCTGTTCTTCCTGAGTGAATTTGTCAATATTATCTTCATAATAGCCTTTAAGCGTCTCCTCATCCAGCTTGACCTGATCGTTAAAGCTCTCTGGATCAATACGAATGTATGCAATTTTAATCTTTTCGGGAATTCTGTAGTTTTCCTTCCTTTCTTCAAAAAAGGATTTTACTGCTTCCTTGTCTTTTTGTACTGAGGCAGAAAATTCATCAGGAGAAAACATAATGTAAGCCAGCTTTGTCTTTTCATTCGAATATCTGTAATTATCAAGTATTTCCTGATCGTTGGGTAAAAGAAAAGTGGTGAGAAACTGAGCCAGTTTTTGTTGAAGCAAATTTATTGAATAACTCTCTTCAAAGTCTTCTGGTGTTAAATGACTGCTTGACAGCATATACCGGTATCTGCTTTCATCAAACCTGCCGTCAGTTATAAATGCAGGGATTTCCAGTATTTTGTCACGGATTTCATTTTTTGTTACCCTAAGGCCTAATCTTTCTGCCTCCTGACTTATTACCTTCTGTTCAATTAATGTCTCAAGCGCCCTTCTTTTTAAGTCAAATGTCTCTATCAGCTTATCACTCCACACACTTTTATACTCATTCTGTAGATTGGTAAGCATGTCCCTGTAAGCCTTATCATATTCTACCCTGCCTATTGATTCGCCGTTTACCTCCGCGACCTTTATGCCTTCATCCGACCTGAAGGAATAACCGAAGTAAAGGATGAAAACCACGACAATAATACCAATCAGGAATTTAATTATCCATGACTGGGCATGTTTTCGCATCAAACTGAGCAGCATTTTTTCTATCCTCCAATATTTACTTGATATAAAGATGGTTTTATTAACATTATCTATAGGTTCTGTCCATAATATTCTGGGAGTATTCCGGATATCCGCACAATTTTTTATCAGGAATATAAGTCCGTGCAAATTTGTGTTCAATTGCATAAAACTCATTTGATTTATCATTGATTATCAAATAGTTAACGCAGATAAAACCTTCAAGTCTTTTTGATCCGCTGCCGATAATGATTATATCATCCTTAGAAGGATGCATATAACCTTATCCATGGTTTTTATTAGAATGTGAGGGATGCAGAAATAATATGATACTATCAGTGGAAAATCTAATTTATTCCCCATCGACTGAAAAATCAAGGGTTATGGTAGTAGACGATGATGCAGATATTCGGAATGCCGTCATCAGCATATTAAGTGCCAAATATGATGTAATAGAGGCGGAAAACGGAGACCAGGCCCTGGAAATTTTAAGTAACGACAATGAATTTAATGTCATTACCCTGGATCTTAAGATGCCGGGCCTGTCAGGTATTGATACCCTTGAAGAGATTAAAAGAACATACCCTTACATTGAAGTGCTGATAGTTACTGCGCATTCAGATATGCAATCTGCAATTGGTGCTTTAAAGTATGGAGCCTATGACTTTATTGACAAACCATTCCGCAGTGAAGAGCTGCATGAAGCTGTCCTGAAAGGGATAACAAAGAATCACAGTAATTCAAAGGCAAAGGAGTCAATAGAACAGCTTGCCCTGGTTAAGGCAAAGTTGATAGAGTCTGAAAAATTTTCAATCATCAGCCAGCTTGTTTCGGGTGTTACTCAGGAAATAAATAATCCGCTCACAGCAATTATAGGATACTCAGAATTAATCGGCATGACGGGAGACATCTCAGCACAGACAAAGGAATATATTGAAAAAATAAAAATAAGCGCTCTTCTTTGCAAAGGAATTGTCGATAGACTGCTTTCATTCTCAAGAAAAAACAAGGATGAAAAGGAGGCTGTAAATATCAACTCGGTTATTAAAAGCAGTCTTGAACTTATTGAGCTTGAGATTAATAAAAGTAAAATAAAAGTTATCTACGAACCCGCCTCCGGGCTGCCCGATGTAGTTGCAAATTACCTTGATCTTCAGCAGGTCTTTCTTAAAATATTAAATAATTCATGTTATGCGGTAAATAAAAAGAACGGCCCGAACAAAAAGATCATCATAAAAACCGAATATGATAAAAAGACCGTCCGGGTTATATTTCAGGATAATGGTCCCGGGATCCCTGAAGAAAATCTGAGCAGGATATTTGAACCCCTTTTTACCACAAAACAAAATGGAGAAGGATCAGGCCTTGGATTAAGTATATGTTTTGAGATAGTAAAGAGCCATGGCGGAGATATCTTTGCAGGAAATACCGGCAATGGGGCATGCTTTATTGTTGAACTGCCGGTATACGGGGATGGTAATCCCAAAAACGCCAAATCCTGAACCTATCCTTTTACTAGAAAACTTGCCCAAAATCAAAAAAGGACTTATGCTGTTTTGGGATAAGTCCTTGAATTTATTATTGGTAGCGGGGGACGGATTCGAACCATCGACCTTCGGGTTATGAGCCC
>CAZSZQ010000172.1:0-7710 GCA_964610475.1 uncultured Desulfatiglans sp. | reverse complement strand
TGCGAGAGTGGCGGAAATGGCAGACGCGCTGGACTTAGGATCCAGTGCCGAAAGGTGTAGGGGTTCAACTCCCCTCTCTCGCACCAGATAAAAAATCATATCCGGCACCCATTTACCCATACACCCTTGATATCTTTTAATGAGTCAGGCAAGTTAACAGGCTTTCCCTTTACAATCAAAAAGGTCGAAGGCATGCCTTTTGATATTGGTCTTTTATTTGAACCGTCACCAATTATCTTCATCGCATTTGATGTTGCACATTTTATGGCCTCTTCAACTGAATAACCTGCTTTAACTAAAAGCATTAACTCGTTGATAACTGAATAACCATGATATACACCAGGAGATCCGGCATCTGTACCCAAAGCAACTGTAACACCATATTTTATTGCCGTTTCGATCTGATCAAGCTGATGGAAAAGATTATTTTCCGCCACATGGTAATACTGGGTTTCCGGGTCTGAGCACTCCTCCATATAAGCCTTCATAGTACATGCTGTAGGGACCCATACAACTCCATTATCTGCCATTCTTTTGAGATTGTCTTCTCCCATAAAAAAGCCATGCTCTATGGAATGGCACCCCGATTCAATAGAGAGTTTAACAGGCAGCCTTCCATTGGCATGCACCATAACCTTAAGGCCCATACTCTCTGCGGCCTCAACAGCCATTCTTAGTTCTTCTTTACTAAACTGAGGGGATGTTTCTCTGCCGAATTTTGCAAGACTGTTCAAACCCGAATTTATTATCTTGATGTGATCAATACCCGGTTTAAAATCTTCCAGGATGGCCTGCGCCAGTTTTCTGCCGGGCTCAAGGGGCATACCCAGCAGTTGTCCGTATCGGCCCTTTACATGATAACCTGTTCCTGCAGCATATATGGTTACTGGCGCCTCGTTTTTTGAATGGTATTCATTCTTATACCTCAATACATTGGCATGAAAATCACCGCCATCCCTTACTGCAACGATACCGTGTTTAAGGTAATCATTGAGGTGCTTTTCAATCCTGGGTTCTGCGTCATTATATCCATCGAGGATTTGTGTACCCCTGATTTTTTGATCAAGACTCCCAGACATGTTCAGATGTGTATGGCTGTCAATAAGGCCGGGTATAACCGTACAATCAGAATAAATTATACATCCGGGTGGTATTTCTGTTTCGGGAGTAATCTTTATAATAGAAGATATTTTTTCCTCTGAAAATTCGATTAGGCAGTCTTTTACTGCTTCACTGCCTGAGCCATCTATCAACCACCCTGTTCTTATTGTTATAGTTTCAGGAATCATTATTATCTTTAGAAGCCAGATTTCATTCCATATAATTGATCATGATTTTTCGCCCGAAATATAGCCCTGCTGCAGCTCCAACAACACTAAGCATATAGGCGGTCATAATACCTATATGTTTACCGATCCACCATCCTATCCAACCGCCAATGGAAATCCATATGATGATTAATAGCTTTTTCATGTAATAATCCCTTTTACATATTCCAAATGAATAACTATGGCTTTGTGAAAATAAGATATGTATCAGGAGGAATAGTTGGCATTCCCCCTGATACTACATGTGGATTACAGGCCTAATGCGCCTTTTATCTTTTCTACTATTATCTCTGTTGGCGCACAGTAGATATAGTTACCCTCAACAGTCTGCCATTCATCCTGTGTAATCTTTCCCATTTTTTTATGATGATATATCAGCCTGTAGGATACTTTATTACTTCCAGCATCCTGATATATAACCTTGTTGCCGGTGGCTTGTCCGGCTGCAGGAGATAGGGAGGCATTTTTGTCATCTATTATATTCTTTCCAAACTGGTCATATTTAAGTTCAATACTCACCCTTGCTATTCCTAGTTCTTCAAGCTCAGCCAGATCGGCTTCATACTCAAGGGTCACCGGTTGGATCGGCGCCGCCAGGGTCACGGCCATGAGTTCACCCTTTGTCCATTTTGGTTCTGCCGGATATATGTGCCCGCCGCGCAGGCTCCATTGCACAGCATAATCATAGGTCTGGGCATCATCTCCCATGCGCGCGTATGTCAGTGTGGCCGTCTGTCCGCTTGTTTCAAGGTATTTTTTATCTATGGTTATTTCATCAATAAAGGGACGCTGGTCTTTTCTTGGAACCCTTACCTGTATTGTGGCATAATTAACCATGGTATTAAAGATATCATATGCCTCATTATCAATAACAAAACGCATCTCTCTTCTCTGGAAGAATGGGTCATCCAGGTTTACCTCTGATACCAGCTTTGGATTATCCTTGAATTCATTGTACCATGCGCCAATATTGCCCGTCATTGTATAGGTTTCATATCTGGCAATGACCTTTTTTAAACTAAGCACCTGTTTCGATTTGCGGGTAATCTCTTTTCTCTGGAAAACCGTATAGGAGTAATTATTATATTTGGCAGCCTCTTTTCTACGGGTGGCGGTTTCTTCTTTATTGGCATCCGTGTTTTCATCATCAGATGTCAATTCTTCACCAGTGGGATCACCAAGGCGCTTCTGCATATCAAAGAATGATTCCAGCACAATCTTATGTAACCCGCTCTCGACGATCTCTTTGTCACTATCAGGAACGTGCTGTATATAATCAAAGGTCACAACTCCATTTTCCTGGAGAAAATCAAGCGCCTGAGTCTGTTCTTTTTCAGTAAGGGTTGTGGTTTTCTTGGTGCTTATATTAAAGGGATTATACCACTTTGGGTCCCAGTATCTGGAACTTTTAGTTTTTGTCTCCCTGTCATGAGTATATTCTGATTGGATTAAATTATATTTGTCATAGTCAATGGTGACCTTGACATCATAGGCCGGGAGTTTCACTATGTATTTTAGATCAAATGCAACTGACACCTGTGAAGTAGGCTGTTTGAACCCTTCAGCCAACAGTGTTGCGCCATAGGCGTCTAAACGGGCTGCAACAGCAACCTGCTGACCCTCCATAACAGGCGCCTTTCCGCTGGTAATCAGGGTCGGGGCAAAATTTTTATCCCCAAGGATTGCTGATATCACATTAAAACTGTTGCCTTCTGCTCCAACCTCAAGCGGAACAGCGCCCTTAAGTATGGCCCCTTTTGCCTGCTTCTGCAAGAGGCTGGCGGTTTCCTGTACCTGACCCTGAGTGAGTCCGTATTCTACCAGAAAATGCAATACAGCACCCTCAGCACCGCCTGCTTCCTTGGTTTTATCCGATACAAAACGGATCATGGAAAACTTGGGAAGACCGGAAGCATCTTTTGAGACATGCGGATTGGCAGGCAGGTAATAATAATTATTACTTGTCTTTGCAGGGTCATTTGTGGCAGAAGGAAAACATCTTACAGTTGTTCCATCCTTGAGTTTAACATCAACATGACGTCCATATTGAATACCGCCAACCTCCTTCCCGGCATCAGAAGGAGGTATAATGAGTGAGGGTTTTATGCTTATTGGTTTTAATTGTCTTATATGGTCTAACGACAGAGATTTCTGCTTGGTGTCAGCCGCTAATGCAAAGGATGTTGAGATAAAAAATAGTACCAGGACTATCAATGCTGTTTTAAATATTTTTTTGATCATTATAACCTCCTGTTGTTTTGGTATATGTACTTTAAATATGTCACAATCAATTATTGCGCTGGCGGTACCAGTACCAGATAGGTTTCATCCAGCTTCTGCCAGTCGCCTTTTATTGCCTCGCCTTTTGAAGGATACCAGTTGACCCTGTAAAAAACATCCTTTCCAGGGTCATGGAACAGGGCGCTCTTTGAAACAGACTCTGCATCCGTAACCCTCATCACAGCCAGCCGTTTTTCCACCTCTTTATTGAATACTGCGTATTTGACCTCTATGGTTGCGCTGCGTATCCCCTTGTCCTCAAACAGAAACCTGTCTGCATCCAGTTCAAGGTCCGTACGTGATAGCGGTGGAGCAATTGTAATAATCGGGTCAGCGCTTTCTATCCATTTATCAGGGGCATCAGGGTTTTTTATCTGGTGCTGCCCCTTTATGCTCCATGTGGTCCTGTACCCGTATTTAAGCCATGCCTCATCCTTTTCGCCAAGCCTGGCATAGGTATATGATTTTGTAAGACGTCCCTCACGTATATCTTCCCTTGTGAATATGAGTTCACCTGCTGCATCTGCATGATCTTTATATTTTTTAAGCACAGATACGCCTGCAAAGTTCATCATATCCTCAAAGACATCCGAAAAATCGCCATCTATCCTGAAAAAGAGTTCCCGTTTCTGAAAGGCCGGATCAGCAAGGTTAACCACACGAAACATCTCCTGGTTATCCTTGAATTCTTTATATAGACCCGATATATTTCCTGCTGTATCTACCGGTACTTTAACTACTGCCTTACGGGTAAGGTTGATACTAAATACTGCCCGGTTAATATCAGAGCGTTTTTTCAGGACATACTGGTTATCAGTATAGTATTTCTGATCGCCTGAACTGGTAAACAACTGGGCAAGCCACCCCTTTTTCTGGCGGCCCTGTATCTGGCCTGCTTCCACAGCCTTTTCCTTTTCAGGTATGGCTGTAAACCCTGACTTCTGGTCAAAGATAATCTCTGTAAGTTTGGTTGCTGCAAGGTCTACAAGGCTTTGCATGGCCTTGTTTGCAGATTCTTCAGGGAGCCTGTCAAATATCTCGACATTAACCACGCCATTGCGTACCAGTTCATCCGTGATATCCCTGACCTGTCTTTTTGTGTAATCTTCCTGGACATTCTTAACCTTTGAAAAATGCTCATATACAGTGCTGACATCAGCGCTGATCTTTGCCTGAAAGGATGGTAGAACCGCTTCATAATAGGTTCTCAATGCAACAGAGACATCTGACGTGGGTTTTGTGAGAGAATCCCATAAAAGGGTAGCGCCCTGGGGCGTCAGGGTGGCTGCCACTGCGGCCTTTGCGCCGGGTGTTACAGGCGCGCGTCCGCTTGTTATAAGAGAGTTTGTAAAGCCTTTGTCGGATAGCGAACCAGAAATAATAGTAAAACTTCCCTCTTCTTCCTGCAACAATGCCACAGGCCCTGCAAGTTTGGCCTTACTGTTTTCCTTTTTCAATGCCTCTCTAAGAAGGGCAAGTTCGTCATCAGGGAGGGTGAAAGTGACAAGCATATGAAGAAGGCCGCCGCTTGTATCGCCCCTTGGATCAACAAATTTTACGAGGGACATTTCCAGCCCGCCATCCGCCCTTTCCGAGACCCTTGGCGCAGGAGGCAGATAATAATATACGCTGGCATCATTTGCGTCCTGAAGCAGCAAAACCCCGTTTAATTCCATTTGGCCTGATTCATAGTTTACAAGGGAGAATGCAGGTAATGTCATAAAAGAGACTATTAAACAGGATAGAATAAAAAGATATTTTTTCATGCAGGCCATTTTTTAAATACCTCCCTTTGGAAGTTCATCCCAGTACAGGATATCTCCTTCAAGCAACGCCCTTTTTGATGAGATTTTTCTGCTGTTTGTGAGATACCATGTTATATCTATCTGTGTTTCAGGTCTTGTAAGATCCTCAGGGATGTCAATCAGTAATGAAGGGGCAGGGCCGTTGTTGCGTATTGTGACCTGCTGTGAAATATCTCTGCCGCCAACACGGCATGTGAATGTGACTACACCGTGACGCACATCTGCATCTGTAAGCGTTTTTCCATTGCCCTCAATGGATACTGTCCTGTAATGATGTGGTGGAGTCAGGGCAAGCATGGGGCTGTCTGATAGAGTCCACGGTGTGCGTATCTCCATACCTCCATAGAATGACCATATTGCCTGATATTCATAGTTGAGCCATTTAGTCCGGTCTGAGTCATCCTTCCATCCGTATACAATCGAAAAGTTATTGCCTGAGGCATTGAATGTTTCAGGGGTGACAACGATCTCACCCGTGGTAATCTCACCGCCCTGGTGGTTTTTTTTCATTTTTACTGTAACAAAGTTCATATATCGGGTAAATGTTGATGCATCCTGCCCATCAAGGGTAACCTTTATTTCACGCTGTTTAAATACAGGGTCATCTATTGTTATGGCCCGAAAAACGCCCTGATCCCTTCCGTAGAGTCTGAAGAGATGTCCTATGTTTTCAGCCATTGCAAATGCCTGTGTCTCAGTCCGGTAATTGTTCATATTGTAGACCATCTTTCCCGAACGTTTGATATTTTTCATCTTGTAGGAGGCCACAAGAGAAAACCCGGGAGAACCATCAGAACGGTTATTTTGAGCGGTTGTAGCCGGTTTTGGGCTGCCTGATGCAGCGCTGGTTCCGGTGGTTTGCGGAGCGCCTGTTGAAGTCCCTGTTGAAGCTCCTGTTGCAGCGCCTGTTGTACTCCCTGTTGTGCTCCCTGTTGTCGCAGGTGCATTCTCTTTTGACCCTGTGCCTGTAGAGGTTGTTTGGGAACCGGTTATATTAATACCTGTCCCGCTTTTTTTATCATCGGTTGAACTCTTGACTCCATCCTGATCTTTGGATGTATCCATACCCTTTTGCAGGATATTGGCGATATCGCTATCTTTATCAGAGCCCGGTTTATTTGATGATACAGATGCGCCTTCCCTTGACTTAAGCCTCTCTCGTAACATGCGGATACGTCCATCCACCTCCTCAGCACGTGAACCTGTTGGTTTGTAATCCCTCTGGTAGGCCTCAAATGCCTCTAAAGCCGCCCTTACCGCCTTTACCTCAAAATCAGCATTTCGGGCCTCTTCATAGAGGCGGTTGGCCCTGTTATAGGCATCGCTTGCCGACTCAGAAGGGGCCTGTTCAACCATGGCTTCACGTGGTGCAGAAGTCTGGGCTGCAACTGTCTTTTCTATCTCCCTGATGCGGGCTATTGCATCCTGCCCGTCTTTAGTATCCCTTCCAAATTGGTCTGCTGCATCATTTAATGGTGCAAGGGCCTCTTCGTAACGTTCGAGCTTCATAAATGTAACACCTATATTATAAAGTATGGAGGCCCTGCGGCTTGAAACGGCATCTGTCGAATTAATATAGGTTTCATATGATTCCCTGAATGCGTCCAGGGCCTCCTGAAAACGCCCGTTTTTATAGTGTTCCTCACCCCTTCTGTAGCTCTGTTCGGCCTGCTCATAATAGGTATCCCCTGGTTTATCTGTACTGCTTTTAATGGCAGATTGTTCCACAGTATCTTTTGTTTCTGCATAGGTAAAGGAGGCCAGTTTGTTATACAGGTATGATAAAAAGGATTTTATACTGTTATTGATACCCTTATTGATGCCGGAGGTTCTTCCTGATGCCCCTGTGGTGCTGCTGCCTGATGATGTGGCGGCATCCTTGAGCATTTTTGCTGCCTGATTCAGGCTGTCATAACTGCTTTCTGCTGCCGCCCTGGTAAGATCGTCAGATGTCACAGGGTCAAACATCACCTTGAGCAGTTTTTCATTGGCGCTTTCAAGTATCCTGTCCATAACAGCGCTTTCGCCCTTTGTGGTAATCTTTATGGCGCCTGTCTGTCTGAGTTCCTGGAAAAGGATGTCAACATCCGCCCCAAACCATTTATACTTGAACCCTGCCTGTATGCGCTGGTGTTTTGATATATTGCTCCAGTCTGCCTCAAGGGTGGCTTCATATGGTTCTCTGATGCCTGCAAACTCCATGTCAAATACCAGGGATATATCAGGGGTGTCGGTCTGAAAACTTGCCCATAACAGCTCTGCACCTTCACGGGTGAGGGCCATTGAAACCGCTGTCT
>CAZSZQ010000171.1:0-7940 GCA_964610475.1 uncultured Desulfatiglans sp. | reverse complement strand
TTCATATTGCTATTATAATTATATTGTCATTATAGTCAATGGATTATTACAGAACGGCGCAAATCAGCGGGCGCTATAACGATCCGCTGAATTTGCATTGTTAGATGGCTTTTCTGGCCATACATATATGAAAAAGAAAAATGGGAAAGCGAACATATTTCCCATGAACAAAACAATACCCCATAGTGACTTTTTTTCTTGCGGCACACGATCACTTTTGAAAAGAAACCAAATGTAGAAACCAATAAGAGACCAGCCAAGAAGTATAGTAAATAAATGTAGCATGAAAAAAGTATTAAAACTGTTATGGAGTATATTTACTTTCGCTTCACCTGAAATAGAGAACAGTGCACATATGAAAAAAAGTAAATACAAAATTGGCCAGGCGGTGAGCAAACCAATTATAATTTTTATAGGTTTTTTTATGTTGCGCATTTATTCCTCTGCTGAAATTTAACAGATATTAGCACGAATCGGGTCTAATAGGGTAAAACCCGAATCGGGCTAACATCGAATAATAAAATAAATATAATTAATAATTAAATAAAAAAACTTATTAAATACATAAACAGCATTAATAAAATAAAAATACAATAAAATGCATATTTTTTATGCATAATACACAAAAGATTGTGCAAAAACTAAATTGAAAAACTCTCAACTCTTAAAATCTGGTTAAATAACAATAGCTTACTCAAATGGCACAATAATAGCCAATATAAGCCATTATAATTTGAAGCGAAAAATCTGAAGGAATCGGAGGGATTATGGAAAAAAATCACAATGATGTCAACAGGTTTTGGGTCAATTAATATACATGCATTGAATAAATCAGGAGTGCCGGTTTTGAGTCCGGCGGATTTGATGTAAATAAAAGGCGCAAGGCTGGTCCGCCTTCGTCAAAAGCGTTCAGACTACGGCGGGACTATTGGGCGCAAGGGATGGGACTAAGTCGGAGGGACTATTAAGCTCAAAGCTCAAAGTTCAAAGCGAAAAGCAAATAAAAAAAGGGCGAAAGATTTTTCGCCCCTACGAAAAACAAATGGATTCCCAATCCAGACGTCGCTAACAACCTTCACTAAAGCTTCCGACGTCGCATGAAGCTATGGCTGGATAAAATGATGGTCAAAGAAGCTATGTCCGGCAGGCAAGTCGGGAATTACGGTGGCGGTGTGGATTCCGGTGACTGATCCGTACGATTATGAAATGGTTATGATTTTCAGGGAGGTATTAAAACATTGATTTTTTAATTGCCAATTAATATTAATATGTTATCTTTAACACTTTTTCTAAATGGAATTCTGAAAAATGACATTGAACAATTACATAGAAATGTTTGTGGATTACCTGAAATCTCAGAGGGGATATTCCCTGAATACTGCAAGGAGTTATGAGGCAGATTTAAGGCATTTTGTAAACTATCTTGAAAAAAATGAGGGTGTGAATGAAACAGATCTTAAACAAATTGATTTTCATGTGATAAGGGGGTATCTGGGGGGGCTTTATAAAGGATATAAAAAAACAACAATAACAAGAAAACTTTCAGCTATTCGTACCTTTTTCTTTTTTTTAGAAAAGAATAAAATAAGCGAAGGGAATCCGGCCACAGAAATATCCTCTCCAAAAAAGGGAACTTACATCCCAGGGTATTTGAATGTTGACGATATGTTCATGCTTCTTGATGCGACTGAACGGGAAACACTTAAGGATGTAAGAGATCAGGCAATACTGGAGCTTCTCTATTCCTGCGGAATACGTGTTTCGGAATTAACAGGTTTAAACCTGACCGATATAGATTTTAAGGAACGGCTCGTAAGGGTAATAGGAAAGGGTAACAAGGAAAGGATTGTCCCTGTCGGGAAAAAGGCTCTTCATGTAGTAAAGAGTTATCTTGAACAGACAGAAACCGTCAGAAAAAAGGATGTAACTACCGGTAAACCTGGGAAAAATCCGGTATTTCTGAACAAAAACGGGGGAAGGCTCTCTTCAAGGAGTGTAAGCAGCATCGTAAAGGGTCTTGTAAGGAAATATAATCTTGTGAATGATATTACGCCTCATTCAATAAGACACACTTTTGCAACGCATCTACTTGACAGCGGGGCAGACCTGAGATCGGTTCAGGAGCTTCTGGGACATGCGAGTTTATCAACCACCCAGAAATATACGCACGTGTCCCTTGATAAACTGATGGAGGTTTATGACAGGGCGCATCCGAGAAAATAATTTTTTATTTTTAATACCCGATTTGCTATCGGCAGGGTAATTCCATATAATCAAAGTCCGGGTTTTGCCCCGGGGTTTATTACCATTTTTAAGGTGAAATATATGACACAAAATAAAAAGATAAGAGCAACTACCATACTGGCAGTCCGGAAGAACGGAAGATGTGTGATGGCCGGAGACGGACAGGTTACGCTGGGTGAAACCATCATGAAGCACAAGGCCAAAAAGGTGCGTTATATGTATGATGACAGCGTAATAGTCGGGTTTGCAGGTGCTGCCGCCGATGCCTTTAATCTTTTTGAAAAACTTGAGGGTAAACTTGAACAGTACAAGGGGCAGCTGACGAGGGCGGCCGTTGAGCTGGCAAAGGACTGGAGAACTGACAAGATGTTAAGAAATCTTGAGGCCCTTCTTCTAGCCATGGACAGAGAGCATACCCTGATAATCTCAGGAACAGGCGATGTTATAGAGCCTGACGATGCGGTGGCAAGCATCGGGTCGGGCGCACCATATGCCCTAGCAGCTGCAAAGGCGCTCATTAAACATTCGGACCTGGATGCCCTTGATATTGCTAAAGAGGCCATGCATATAACCTCTACAATATGTTTATATACAAATGATATAATTGAGACAATTGAACTTGATCTCACATTAGAAAAGAAAAATGACAAATAAGGTGAATTAATGGATAATTCTATGAAAATGCTTACACCCACTGAAATTGTGGCAGAGCTTGATAAATATATTATAGGCCAGGCTGAGGCAAAACGTTCCGTTGCCATTGCCCTGAGGAACAGATGGCGGAGACAGCAGGTTGCCCCTGAATTAAAGGACGAGATAGCCCCGAAGAATATTATTATGATAGGCCCCACAGGGGTTGGAAAGACCGAAATCGCAAGGCGTCTTGCCACCCTGGCCCAGTCACCCTTTATAAAAGTGGAGGCAACCAAATATACGGAAGTGGGCTATGTAGGCAGGGATGTGGAATCGATGATCAGGGATCTCACTGAACTCGCTGTTAACATGGCAAAAAAGAAAGAACAGGGGATTGTAAAGGTCAAGGCTGAAGAAATGACAGAAGACAGGCTTCTTGATATGCTCCTTCCCCCAAGCAAGGAAGTTTCACAGCCTGATGAAAATTCAGGGCAGGGTGCTGATGACACTGTGGAGATTATCACTGCCGATACCCCTGACACCAACAAGACAAGGGAAAAACTCAGGCAGATGCTGAAGGATGGAAAACTTGATAACCGTTATGTGGAGCTTGAGATAACGAATAAAGCAACTCCCATGATAGAGATATTTTCCAGCAGCGGTATGGAAGAGATGGAATTCAACATGAAAGAGGTCTTTGGCAGCATGTTCGCCGGAAAAACCAAAAAGCGAAGGCTAAAGGTGCCTGAGGCCCTTGAGGTTTTGTTTCAGGAGGAGTCCCAGAAACTTATAGACATGGACAAGGTGGTGCCGGAGGCCATACGCAATACGGAGCAGAACGGTATTATCTTTTTGGATGAGCTTGACAAGGTAGCAGGCAATGAATCGCGGCAGGGGCCGGATGTGTCAAGGGAAGGCGTGCAACGGGATCTGCTGCCAATAGTTGAAGGCTCAACCGTTATTACAAAATACGGCATGGTAAAGACAGATCATATCCTGTTTATTGCAGCGGGGGCGTTTAATGTAAGCAAACCCTCTGACCTCCTTCCGGAGCTGCAGGGCAGGTTTCCTA
Source organism: uncultured Desulfatiglans sp. (assembly GCA_964610475.1). Lineage (GTDB taxonomy): Bacteria > Desulfobacterota > DSM-4660 > Desulfatiglandales > HGW-15 > JAAZBV01. The sequence goes on along the minus strand of CAZSZQ010000171.1, from coordinate 3,991 downwards.
TAAGGGTTGAGCTGGATTCACTTGAGGTTGGGGATTTTATCAGGATACTCACCGAACCTAAAAATGCGCTTATAACCCAGTACAAGGCCCTGCTTAACACCGAGGGGATTGATCTTGTTTTTAAAGATTCTGCCATAGAGGAGATCGCCTCCATATCGGCTACTGTCAATGAACAGACAGAAAATATCGGCGCAAGACGGCTTCATACGGTAATGGAAAAGCTTCTCGACGAGATATCCTTTGATGCGCCGGACCTTGAAAAAAGAACTGTTGTAATAGACAGTAACTATGTGAGGGAAAAGCTCTCGGAGATTATGGAAGATGAGAATTTAAGCAGGTATATATTATAAGGGCGCAGGGTGCAGGGCGCAAGGCGCAGGGTATAAGATTCAAAATTCAAGATTCAAGGTTCAATATTTCATTGGGAGCTAAAATGAGCGAACAGACACCAAATACAGCAACTGTTCTTATAGAGGCGCTGCCGTATATACAGAAGTTCAGCAATGAAACCATTGTCGTAAAATACGGGGGTCATGCCATGGTGGATGAGAATCTTAAAAAGGGATTTGCCCTTGATATAATTCTCATGAAATATGTCGGCCTGAATCCGGTTGTTGTTCACGGCGGCGGGCCCCAGATAGGCAGTCTGTTAAAAAGTCTTTCTATCGAATCACAGTTTGTGGATGGCATGAGGGTCACCGATAAAGAGACCATGGATGTGGTTGAAATGGTCCTTGTCGGAAAGGTCAACAAGGAGATAGTCTCCCTCATCAACCAGAACGGCGGGCAGTCTGTCGGCCTTTCCGGAAAAGACGGCCAGCTCCTCATTGCGAGCAAGATGAAATATATTAAAAACAAAGGCAACAGTGAGCCTCCTGAGATCATAGATATAGGAATGGTCGGGCAGGTAGAAAGGGTAAATAACCGGGTTCTCATGGGCCTTATTGAAAACCAGTTTATCCCGGTGATAGCCCCTGTGGGTGTGGGCGAAAACGGTGAAACCTATAATATAAACGCCGACCTTGTAGCAGGGAGTATTGCCGCATCCCTTAAGGCGCGCAAACTGATACTTCTCACAGACACTGCCGGGGTCCTGGATAAAAACGGTGAACTGATATCGAGCATAAAGTCAGGGGAAACCGGTCAGTTAATAAAGGATGGGACAATAAAAGGCGGTATGATACCAAAGATAAACTGCTGCCTTGAGGCGCTGGCAAATGGCGTGAACAAGGCCCACATAATAGACGGCCGCAAGGAGCATGCAATACTGCTTGAGATATTTACAAAAGGCGGCATAGGGACAGAGATAGTTAAATAGTTTTCTCCAAAAACCATGTTTTTGGAGAAAAGCTGTCAGCCATCAGCTGTAAGCTTAAAGCATTAAAACAAAGAGTTAGCTGAACGATGACAGCTAATTGCTGAAAGATCCATCCGGAAATTATCTGCCTCCAGATGGATTCTAACCGGCTTTTATTGGAGAAAAAAGATATGACAGTGACTAAGACAGAAATTCAAAAACAGGCCGATAAATATATGTTTCAGACATATGGCCGGTTCCCTGTTACCCTGGTCAAAGGAAAGGGATGCCGTGTCTGGGATGAAACAGGAAAGGAATACATAGATTTTGTAGGCGGTATTGCAGTGTGCGCCCTGGGACACAGTTCACCCCTTGTTACAAAGGTACTGACCGAACAATCAAAGGAACTGGTACATGTTTCAAACCTCTATTATACGGCGCCCCAGACAAGGCTGGCTAAACTTCTTGTGGAAAACTCTTTTGCCGACCGGGTATTCTTTTGCAACAGCGGTGCTGAGGCCAATGAGGCGGCCATAAAGATCGCCAGACGGTACAACCATGAGAAATTCGGATCAGGACGCAACATGATAATATCCATGAAAAATTCATTTCATGGCAGGACTATGGCAACACTGTCTGCAACAGGGCAGGACAAGATTAAAAAAGGTTATGATCCTCTGCTTGCCGGATTCAGGTTTGTGCCTTTCAATGATCCTCCGGCCATAGAAAATGCCATAGATGAAACGGTCTGTGCGGTAATGCTTGAACCTGTACAGGGTGAAGGCGGGGTTATCTGTCCTGCCGAAGGTTATCTGAAAAAAGTCAGGGAGATATGCGACAGAAAAAATCTCCTGCTTATATTTGACGAGGTACAGGCGGGTATCGGAAGAACCGGAAAGCTCTTCGCCCATGAGAATTTTGATGCTGTCCCGGATATTATGACTCTGGCAAAGGCCCTTGGTAACGGCCTTCCTATTGGCGCAATGCTGGCAAGGGAAGAACTGAACAGCGTTTTCGGGCCCGGGAGTCATGCAACCACATTTGGAGGAACTCCACTTGTAACAGCAGTGGCAGAGGCTGTTATTAAATCGATAATCCATGACGGGATACTTGAAAAATGCGCTGAAACAGGCAGGTATTTCAGGGAAAAACTTACCGGACTAAAAGAGAGGTATGGTTTTATAAAGGATATCCGCGGTATCGGTCTGATAATCGGTATGGAAATGGATATCCCTGGAGCGCCAATAGTGGCTGAGTGTATGAATAACGGTTTTCTGATAAACTGTTCACAGGAGAAGGTGCTCAGGTTTGTTCCGCCTTTAATAATATCCGTTGAGGAAGTGGATTTACTGGTAAATTTTTTAAATGATATATTCAGGAAGATTTAAATGAAAAAAGATCTGTTATCCATAAGTGACCTGAGCAAAGAGGAGATACTTGCCCTTATTGACCGGGCCATCGAAATAAAGTCCGGGCACAGAAACGCAAGCCGCTCCCTTAAGGGTTATACACTCGGCCTGATATTTGAAAAGGCCTCAACAAGGACACGTGTGTCATTTGAAATAGCCATGTTCAGGCTTGGGGGGCAAACCATATTTTTAAGCCGGGCCGAGACCCAGATGTCAAGGGATGAAAATATACATGATACGGCAAGGGTATTATCCAGGTATATTGATGCGCTTGCCATAAGGACATACTCTCAGGATATGCTTGCGGAAATGGCCAGGTTCGCAGATATCCCCATAATTAATGCCCTTTCTGACCTCTATCACCCCTGTCAGGTATTGAGCGATATGATGACCATAAAGGAAAAAAAGGGGACACTGAACGGTTTAAAAATCGCATGGATAGGCGACGGCAATAATGTTGCCCATTCATGGATAACCGCAGCACAGGTCATGGGGTTTGATATTATGCTTGCATGCCCTGACGGTTATAAACCATTGCCCGGAATTATGGCCGGAAGCGGAAGTAATATCAGGGTGGTAGATGACCCGAAAGAGGCGGCCAAAGGCGCATCGGTTATAAATACAGACGTCTGGGCCAGCATGGGACAAGAAAAAGAGGCAGAGAAGAGGCGTTCCGATTTTAAAGGCTATCAGGTTGACAATAATCTTATAAGAATGGCTGCACCTGATGTTGTAGTCATGCACTGTCTGCCCGCTCACCGCGGTGAAGAGATTGCATCGGAGGTGCTTGACGGGCCAAATTCAATAGTGTTTGATCAGGCGGAAAATAAGCTCCACCTTCATCAGGCATTGCTTGAAACGCTGATTTTAAGATGAAAATAAACCATAAATCCGGAGAAATATCGTGAAAGAAAATATAAAAAAAATAGTACTTGCCTATTCAGGAGGGCTCGATACGTCAGTAATTCTTACCTGGCTAAAGGAAACCTATGAATGCCCGGTAGTTGCATTTGCGGCTGACCTCGGACAGGGAGATGAAGTAACCGGGATCAGGGAAAAGGCAATAAAAACAGGAGCGGATGATGTAATCATTGAAGACCTCCGTGAGGCGTTCGTCAAGGATTATGTCTGGCCGGCCATGCGGGCAAATGCGGTCTATGAATCGGGCTATCTTCTGGGCACATCGCTCGCTAGACCCCTCATCGCCTTAAGGCAGGTTGAAATCGCAAGACAAACAGGGGCAGATGCAGTCAGTCACGGTTCAACAGGCAAGGGAAATGATCAG
>CAZSZQ010000170.1:0-7953 GCA_964610475.1 uncultured Desulfatiglans sp. | reverse complement strand
AAAAAAATAGGACTTAACTGAATTTAGCTAAGTCCTTGATTTTACTGGTGCGCCCGGGAAGATTCGAACCCCCGGCCTGCGGATTAGAAGTCCGCTGCTCTATCCAACTGAGCTACGGGCGCAAATTTGGGCTACTCATAACATATAATTTTTATATTTTACAATATTTTTTTAACCAAACCCGGATTCCTTAGATAATTGCAATAAGAATCATTTCTGAATAACCCTGCCCATATCAGGTATGACCAGGCTGTTGTTTTCATAGATAACATTGTTGATTTTTTCCTTTGGTTCTTTTTTGGCATTCCCATTAAGCACTTGATTTAATAAAAAATTTGTATTTCTCTCAAGCTGACTCATCGTATCTGCAAGAGCCTTTAACTGCATCAATGCCTTTCTTGATTTCTCCTGCCCCGGGATATTCAGCCCGGGATTTTCCAAAATGCCTGTCAGTTGATCAAGCACGGGATCTCTCATGTTTTCAATTTCCCTATAGATAAGATTTATCCATCTCACTTTCAATTCTTCCGGCATACATTTACAGCAGGAGGTATATTCCGGGTTGCTTCCAAATACCAGTGACTTTTTTAGGTCATTAATGGCCCCTTTAACCGTGATCCTGATCTCATCATTTGTACCGGCATTAATGAAAAGCTCATCCCACTTTTCTTCCACCTGCATTTTAAGCCAGTTTTCACCCTGTGCAGGAGGAAGCGAAAGATCCAGAAACCTGCTATGGACATTATGTAAATCCTTTACCGTAACTTTATGTTCATCCCCAAAACCGGTCAGTATGCTGTCCAGCTTATCTATCGCGGTTTCCCTTGGATTATTTTTTTTTGAACAGGTTAAGAGAAGTATTTCCCATTGTTCCCGCAAAAAGGCAATCTCCTGCTTGACAAGAGTAAATATAAGGCCGGATTTTGTGATTGTATTTCTAAGAGAATCGGCAATGATATTACATGCATTAAGCCTGTCCCTGGAAAGATCCTGCATAGCCTTCAGGGAATTCTGCCTTAACTGATAACTCAACAGTTCGGTACCAAGTGATCGTGAAAGCTTTTTGATCACCCTTGTCTCATGACTGTTCATCCTGATGGTATTTGGCCTGAAATGTATCTTTACAACAGCAACAACAACATAATCACATTCCGACCAGATAATATTACCGGAAAAATTTCTCGGGTATTTAAGTGAGGAATACATGTCAAGGTTAAGATCGGATTTTCTTACAAGCACAGGCTCCATATGCTGAAAATCTTCAGGCGCTGATTCAAGCTGGAGCCTTACACTCCTGGCGTCATTTTTGGGATCTGCTGATGTCCAGCTTTTCTGGCGCTCCACACACCAGCCCATCGCCTCAAGTGCTCTACCCGGTTCATCCCGGTATTCAAGCCATGGTTTTCCGGGAGGATTGTACCCTGAGATGGCAGGAAGCCCCCATTCTATCTTTTCACGGTAGTTGTCAATCAGGCCGGAGGTAATTCTTTCGACCTTTAATTCGGGAAGTTTACCTACCCGGTATATTGTACCTTTAAAGGCATTGGGGAGACATACAAAGATGGTTTCTATCATCTCCATACATGCCTTTTTAAGGACTGGCTCTTCAATCTCGATAGACAATAAAATACCCTTCAAACTGCTTCCAGCAGTATCCTGCCCTTGGAACTATTATAACTTACAACCCTGGCCTTAAGCCTTTTCTGCTCACCAAAGATATTAATGAGCCTGATCTCATCACCATCCACATCAAGCTGGTCAACGTTTTCCATAATTGTTCTTTCAATCCCTTCTGTTAATATAAAGGCGTTTGCCTCACACATATTCAGTTTTCCTCCTGATCAACAAAGTGCATTAAGGGCATTCTTAAGGCATTCAGTGCTTTTCCTGTTAAATTCTATCATTTCCCTGATATATGAAGCGCTTTCAGCCTTTCCTTCCTGATCAAGCTGTTCTGCAAATGATATATAATCTTCAATATGATGATCACTGTGCTCTACCCAGTGCTCAAGACGAACCTTTGCCTTTTCAATAAAATCCATTTATACAACCTCCCTTTGACAATTTTTTTTGATACTATTCACCCAAGGGCAGCCTTATAGTAAACTTGGCGCCCCTGTCTTTTTCACTCTCAAGCGTCATCTTACCCCCCATATCTTCAACCAGAACGAGGGCCCCTGCCAATCCAAGCCCATGCCCCCTGATGCAGCTGTTTCTTTCGTTTCCAAGCTGAAAATACCTTTCAAATACCTTCTCCTGGTACTCTTTTTCTATGCCATTTCCATCATCCATTATTGAAATAATCAGATCTTTTTCATCACGGGATATATCGATGACAATCTCCTTTTTCCTGTATTTAATTGCATTACTCAGGAGGTTCCTTACTACCTGTCTTACCTTTCTAATATCCAGCGATATTTCCTCCGACCACAGGGATTCACTCATATTCAGCTTTATATCGTGTTCTTCAAGGGTCTCGGCAACACATGAAATTTCTTGTGTTTTGCTCATTTTTTCCGCTGTCTCAGGATGAATCAGATCAAAGATCTCAATAAAAGGGAACATTACATATTCATAACATTTATTCCTGTTTTTATTAAATATCCCTTCTCTTGACCTTCCTATTTCAAGGAAATCATTCACCAGTAACATTGCTATCTTGGCATTTCTTAGAACCCTGCTTAAGACCTTTATCTGCCTTTCAGAAAGCGGAGTTTCCCTGTCGGGATTACGCAGCAGTGAGTCTACACTTGCCTCAATTACTGCAATAGGATTTTTTAGATCATGAACCAGCAATTCGGTTTTTATTCTTTTTCTATTCATAATTTCCTTAAAGTCAGCTTATTGTATCAGACAAAACAATGTCTGTTTTGAGTCGATGGCATTACTCAAGCCGGAACATAATAAAAATATCAGTTGGTGTCTATCTATAAATTTTACTGATATAACACTACCTGAATACCACACCCGCATAGCCTACGAAACTGCTGCCAGGCATCACATCATAGCTTGTTGTATAAACCAGTTTTTTACTTTCCACTGCCCCGAGAATCTTGGCCGAAGCTATTGCAGCAGCAACAGCACCCCCGCAGCATGCATTTAAATTGCGAAGAGATTCACCTATTATGGCCTCTGAGTTCATATCAAGAATAAGATCTACTATCCTTTTATCATTATGGTTCTTTACCCAGTCGAGGGCACTCTGTCCGGAACCCATTGCCGTATTGGCATAATTAGGGCCATAATGGGTAAGGTCCGTTGAGCCCAACACTTTAATTCTTAACCCTAGCTCTCCTGCGATTTGTGCTACACGTTCTCCAATCTTTATGGATGATTCAACAGGCGGCACGCCAACTGGTAATAATTTAATATCCGGGAAAAAGAATTTAATAATTGGTAACTGCAGTTCAATAGTGTTATCAGGCGAATACCTTGAGCATGTTTCGATGGTGAATTTAAACTCGGATACCAGTTTTTCCGCCAGATCAGATGCTATCTCCAATTCGCCGAAAGGGGTATCCCATAAACCATCCTTCATTATGAAATTACCGCTTCCGGGATGAAGGTGCCTTCCGAATACTGCTATTACATCAGGCTTATCACCTGATTTTAAATACTTGATTACATTATACGCAACTTTGCCTGAATATACCCACCCTGCATGGGGCACTATTCCGCCCAGCCAGTTACCCTCCTGAAGTAAAACCGATGATTTTTCAAACTCCTTGAACATCATGCGGCATTCTGATTCTGATGCCGGATACCAGCTTCCTGCCAAATCAGGTTGTCTTATACCCATTGTTCTTTCTCCCCATCATTTGAGTGTCCCATACGCTGCTGCTCCGGGCCAAACTCTGAAGATATTATTTTTTACTCCTTATTACTCTCAAAATTACAGTATCTATTTTATATATTTTTGTGTCTTGCAGCAAATACTCTTTTTATATATATAATGCTTATATAGACAAATGCCGAAAAATTTTAAGGTAAAAAAAGTGAAATGGAAACCGTAATCAGAATAGCAGTACTATTATTTGCAGTTACTATCCATGAATATGCCCATGGTAAGGCAGCCCTTTCACTGGGAGACCCGACTGCGAAAAACGCCGGAAGACTTACGCTTAATCCTCTGAGTCATATAGACCCTATGGGAGCTATCTGCATGTTTCTCTTTCACTTCGGATGGGCAAAACCAGTGCCTGTTAATACAGCATACTTTGTGAGTAAACGGAAAGATATAATACTCATGGCCTTGAGCGGACCCATATCCAATATTGCGGCAGCCTTTGTAGCAGGCATTTTTATAAGGTATTTTTTTATTCCTGTAGATATTTATCTTGTACTGCTTGTAAATATGTTACTCATGAATGTAGGTCTTGGACTTTTTAACCTCCTGCCCATACCGCCCCTTGATGGATCACATGTGCTTGAGAATCTTTTACCTCCTTATGCTGCACAAAAATTCAGGCACATACAGCGTTATGCTCCTATGGTTTTTCTTGGCATTTTGCTGATGGATCACTTTTTAAATCTGAATATCTTCGGCAGGCTCTTTTCTTATCCCATAGATGAGATTTCAAAACTTTTTGGCGGGGAAAATTTCCGGAAGCTGCTCATGCTGTATAGAAATATTTTATGAAGAAAGAGATGAAATAATATCAGATAGCTCCTCGATAACCTTTGAAAACTGATCTGCCTTTATCCCGACCCTGTCAAGGCAGTTAATAAGTGAATCAGTGCTGATCCTTTCCAGATCCTGCCCTACAATAAACCTGGACATCAAAAGATCTGCAAGGTAGACAAGATGATTAAGATCTTTGTCAACCTCGGCATCTTCCGGACGGTGATGATGTTTAATAACATCAACAAGGCGTTCCGGCAGATCCCACATTTCAGCCAGTCTCCCGCCTGCTTCTGTATGACTCAGACCAAAAATCTCCTTTTCTACTTTTACAAGGGACTCATTCCTTTCCTGAGTTCTTCTGTAGAAGAGAGGGAAAGCCTTATCCATAAACTGATCAAGGGCTATCTTCCCGATATCATGGAGGAGCCCTGCTGTATAGGCAATATCACCGGATATTTTGCTGTTCCACGATGCCAGTTTCTCAGATATCAAAGCCGTTCCCACGGCGTGCTTGAAAAGACCGCCTTTACAGAGGGAATACCCGCCATTGTCGCTTTTAAAGAAACCTTCCATAGAGGCTGAGACAACCATCTGTAAAAGGCGTTTTTCACCAAGTACAACCAGTGCCCTTTCTATGCTGTCCACATTTATGTTTTGTCTGAAATAGGCGGTATTGCATAGCCTGATTATCCTGGCACTTATAATCTGGTCTTTTTTTATTTGAGCCCCCAGATCTCCCATGCTGTAAGCGTCGTCCTGAATCATCCGTAATAATTTCAGGGCAATCTGCGGTATTGGTTTGATTCTGGATATTGCCGATTCCAGCTGGTTTATGGAAGGAGTCTCAGAAAAACCAGTATTACCTTTTTCAGGGATACTTATTGGTTTAATAGAACTTTCCCAGTTTGAAAGATTAAGGCTAAGGCAACAGCAGAAATGTCCGCCTGTTTCGCTTTTTACTACCGGGATATTCTCAGATTTTAATATATTTTCAACTATCTCGGCTGTTCTTCCGCCTATATCAAGACTCAAATCCAGATCTGAAACAGGCCCAACAAGAGCTCCTCCTGCAATTGTGGCAATAAAATCGCCCTGTTCCTCAAGTCTGTCACGAAGGGCTTTAATAAAAATAGGCAACCCGGTTTTTGCGTAGTTCTCTTTTTTTCCTAAAAAACTCATACCGCTTGGTTCCGGCAGGAGGATATGCATCAGCCCTCCAAGCTTCCTCTTTTCATCAACAAGAGTTACACCGACGCAGGTACCGAGGTATGCATCCAATATCTCATTTCTTTTTTCACTGATTACATAATTTCCGGATGGAACCGGTACTCTTTTCAGCAACAAACCTGTAGCCATATCCTGATTCCCTTTTAAGGGTTTTTTAAATACTCAAAATACTTCATCGGTCATTTTCATAAAAACCATAACATGATTTACAACCGAATCCGTACTAATATGATAATGCATTATTTATAATCAAATGGTCAAGCGATTAGATAATTTTATAGTGCCAAAAACCTGACATCTTCTGCCGGCAATTGTGACCGTACTTTACCGTTTATCAAGAGTCCAAGACCAAGCGCCTGCCCCTTTAATGATAAAATGACATATCCATTCTCAATTTTTTCCGGGAAAGGCAAATAACCCCCATTAAGGATATCCTTAAGCTTATTTTCATCAATATTTAAAACAGCCTTTGTTGCGAATTTGCCGAAATACTGTATAAACCTTGTCGTTGGTTTCATAAAGCTCCCTACCTGCTGAAAGGATTTGATACCGAGCCTTTTTATCTTCAGGTGGGATAATGCTGATATGAACGGGCTTTCCTTTAAAAACCAGAATGTCCTTTTTTTGGCAAACAGGAGATAACCATCAAAGACCTCCTTTTTTATACCAAACCTTTCTTCCATATAATAGAGAAGGGCTGCCAGTTCATTTTCTCCTGCCAATTCTGGCCATGAAGAATCCCACTGAGTTGATATGGTGGGGGTAGAATCTTGCTGCCCTTGCAAGCTGTTTGTCATAGAAAACATCCTTATAGCCTGTTATCCCATCCAAATGGGGAAAGTTTATATTTGTATTGAGCAATTCCGCATCCCTGTTATCAAGTAAAAACTGAACCGCCTCTTCATTCTCGGAAGGATTATAGGTGCATGTGGAATAAAGCATTACACCGTCATCCTTTAGGAGATCAAAACCCCTCAATATCATTTTTTTCTGTAATTCAAGGAGCCTGTTTCCCGGATGAGGCTTTACAGGATAACTGTTTGACGACTCATCAGACTTTCTTATCCTCCCCTCTCCGGAACACGGCACATCTGCCATTATAAAATCAAAACGTTGTTTCAGGGGGAACTCCTGCGCCTGATATTCCGTGTATATGGTATTTATTACACCCAGCCTTGTAAGGGTATGCCCTAAAGGGATATGCCTGTTGGGGAACAACTCGTTTGCGACAATCAGGCCGCTGTTCTCCATGATATCTGCCATATGGGCAGTTTTGCCGCCCGGAGATGCACACATGTCAAGTACAAGGCTCTCCTTTTCAGGTGCAAGCACCATTGAGGCAAGGCATGATGTAAGGGCCTGAGGGTGGATATACCCAGTAAAATACTCAGGGAGATTACCGGCGGATTTAAGACTCACGGTCTCATAGAACCTCCGGCCTTTATCACCCATAGGTTTTAAGGTTACGCCGCGTTCTGAAAGAATATTAACAAGCCTCTCCGGCTCAACCTTGATCCGGTTCACCCTGATATGGGCCGGCATGGGTCTTCCGAGGCAATCAATAAAATCATCAAAATCAGGGATGAATTCCCTGTATGGGCTGAAAAAATCATGCATAAATTTTGCTTTTGCTCTTACTCTTGCTTCTGATTTTGTCTTTGATTTTAGATTAAGATTCACCAATTTCCTGTTAAGAAATTGCATTAGCATATATAACCCTGGGTTCCGGCGCTATCCATTTCTTTAAAAATATATCCGAACCTCATCGTGCATGGGTTTTGATTTTTAAGGATTACATTCTTTATCGCTATAAGAGAGTAATTACATAATCCTAAAAAATCAATACCCGGCGGGCATAGTCACCAATTACAAGCGGATATATTTTTAAGAAAAGGACAGCACCTCCCTTCGAAACTATAAAAAATTGGTTTGTTCCCTGCCTGATTTGCACCAAGCAGGTAAGGAGATGGTTTTTCATGAATGAGATCGTTTATATCTTGCTCCTGAGTTTGTAGTGTTTTAACTTTAAAGATCAATTGAAGTTACTAATTCTCTACTCCAAGATGCCTGTCTGATCTTTAAAGTTAAAACACACGATAAAA
>CAZSZQ010000169.1:0-7989 GCA_964610475.1 uncultured Desulfatiglans sp. | reverse complement strand
CCAGATTTGCTGACTGTAAAAAAAGGGTAAATGTGCTTCCGCTTGGCAGCGCTGCCCTGGCAGGCACAACCTTTGATCTTGACCGCAACATGGTAGCTGAGGAACTTGGTTTTGCATCCATATCCGATAACAGTATGGATGCTGTAAGTGACCGTGACTTTGTACTTGAATATCTCTTTTCAGCATCAGTGCTCATGATGCATTTAAGCAGGCTGAGTGAGGAGTTGGTTTTATGGTCAACAAGGGAGTTCGGTTTTGTGATCCTGCCGGATGCATTCTGTACGGGGAGCAGCATTATGCCCCAGAAGAAAAATCCAGACGTCCTTGAACTTATAAGAGGGAAGACAGGCAGGGTATACGGAAACCTCATGGGTCTCTTAACTACGATGAAAGGTCTGCCGCTTACCTATAACAAGGACATGCAGGAGGATAAAGAGGGGCTCTTTGACACGGTTGATACAATAGAGCAGTGCTTAAGAGTATTGAGCAGGCTTTTAAAAGAGGTAAGATTCAACAGTGAAAAAATGGCCGGTGCAACGGAAGAAGGCTATCTCATGGCTACAGACCTGGCTGATTACCTTGTAAATAAAGGTATGACCTTCAGGAATGCCCACGAGATAGTGGGTAAGGTTGTTCTTTTCGCCATAGAACAGAACAGGACACTGAAAGAGCTTACCCTGAAGGAACTTCAGGGATTTGCAGGGAAAATAACAAAGGATGTCTATGACTGGCTTGAACCCGCTTCGGCCGTAAAGAGAAGAAATCTTCATGGCGGAACAGGCCCGGAGGCTGTAAAGAAGAGCATTGAAAGGGCAAAAAAGGAGATAGAGTCTTGAAGGCTACAGTAATTTTTTTGCTGGTTTTATTATTTCTTTTTATGGCCTCTTTTACAGGATGCGGAAGAAAGACTCCGCCTGTGTACAGTGAAAAGGTACCGGTGAATTACCATATAGAAACCGCGGTTTCTATATGGAGACTATAGTTAACGTAGAAAACAGGACGTCATGCCCGCGAAGGCGGGCATCCATTTGCCCGGTATTATAAAATCTCAAGTGGATTGCCGCTTTCGCGGGAATGACGAAGACACATTAAAAGGGAATCGTTGTTGAAATATAATCAGGGAAATAGCCAGGAAGGAATTTTTTTAATGTATTTTTTTGAATATAAAGACAAAGAACTGTATTGTGAGGATATAAAGATATCCGAGATTGCAATGGAGGTAAAAACCCCTTTTTATCTCTATTCCCATGCAACGCTTGAAAGGCATTTCAGGGTATTTGATGAGGCATTTGGCGGGGTTGATCATATAATTTGTTTTTCAATGAAGTCGAACTCCAGCAGCGCCATCTTGAGGATGTTTTCCAATGCCGGCGGCGGGGTTGATATAGTTTCAGGGGGAGAATTGTACCGCGCCCTCAGGGCAGGCGTGAGTCCTCATAAAATAGTCTATTCCGGTGTGGGCAAGACCCCTGAAGAGATGGAGTATGCCTTACAATCAGGCATTCTCATGTTCAACACAGAGTCTCCCCAGGAGATAGAAAGGCTGAACAAGGTTGCGGGAAGGCTTGGAAAAAAAGCAAGGATAGCCATAAGGGTAAATCCTGATGTTGATCCCGAGACACACCCCTATATCTCTACCGGCCTGAAAGAGAATAAATTCGGGATTGATATAAACAGGGCATATGATGAATATCTCAGGGCATCCGGAATGGATAACCTTGAGGTTACAGGTGTGTCGTGTCACATAGGGTCTCAGCTTACAAAGGTGAGCCCCTTTGTTGATGCCATAAAAAAACTCAAGGGACTTATCGAGCGGCTCAAAGGTTCAGGGATAAATATTAAATACCTCGACCTGGGCGGAGGACTTGGCATCACATACAATGATGAAAAACCCCCGGCGCCGGACGAATATGCATTCGCATTGAAGAAAATAATAGGTGATATGAAGCTTACTCTTGTCCTTGAGCCAGGCAGGGTGATAGTAGGTAACTCCGGTATCCTTGTGGCAAAGGTTTTATATACCAAAACCAACCGGGATAAGAATTTTACAGTAGTGGATGCGGCAATGAATGATCTGGCAAGACCGAGTCTTTACGGATCGTATCACAGTATAAAGCCGTTAAAAATCGATTCAGACGATATGATAAATATGGACATTGTAGGCCCTATCTGTGAGTCTGGCGATTTTCTGGCAAAAAACAGGGAAATGCCTGTCATGAAACAGGGGGATCTCATAGCTGTCATGAGTGCAGGGGCCTATGGTTTCAGTATGTCTTCATCATATAACTCAAGGCCAAGGGCGGCAGAAATAATGGTTAAGGGTGACAGGTATTACACGGTCAGGGAAAGGGAAACCTATGAAGACCTGGTTAGGGGTGAAAAAATACCGGATTTCTTGAAGTAGGCTTATTTGGAGCAAAGCGACAGATTAATGTTTTCGGAACAATAGGGCTCTATTCGGTGGGGGATGAACCCCAACCCTGCACATATTGATGTTTTTCGCAGGGTCGGGTTTTATACCCGACAGATTTTATTGGTAAATTATTGGTCAGGGGAAGAAAAATAATGGAAAAAATCGAATTCTATAAAATGAGCGGCACGGGAAATGATTTTATCCTGATCGATAACAGGGATGGCCGAATTCGCGATGACAGGATGCAATACCTTGCCGAAAGGGCATGCAGGAGGAGAGACTCTGTTGGTGCGGACGGCATGATATTTATTGTGAATTCTGACAAGTATGATTTCAAATGGAGGTTTTTCAATTCGGACGGAAGCGAGGCAGAGATGTGCGGAAACGGAAGCAGGTGCGTGGCCCGTTTTGCCGTTCTTAATGGCATAGCAGGTGAACACATGACATTTGAAACCGTTGCAGGGCCTGTTTCAGCGGATGTGTCAGGCAGGACTGTCAAGGTGCTTATGCCAACGCCTCACGATTTAAAGACCGATATAGATATACCGCATGAACAGGGCTGGGAAAGTGTCAGTTTTGTGAATACAGGTGTACCCCATGTTGTAGTGCAGGTGAAGGATATAATAAATACGCCTGTATATGAACAGGGACGGTTTATCCGTTATCACAGCATGTTTCAGCCCGCAGGGACGAACGCCAATTTTATAAGTATGAAAGGCAAAGACCATATTTATGTCCGGACCTATGAAAGGGGAGTAGAAAATGAAACCCTTGCGTGCGGTACCGGTTCTATTGCCTCTTCTCTTATCGCAAATGTCAAAGGACAGGTTTCTTCCCCTGTTACGGTCACAACAAGCGGCGGAGAAGAACTCAAGGTGTATTTTGAAAAGAAGGATCAGGGCTTCAGCCGTGTCTGGCTTGAAGGCGGAACCTCAATTATATATAAGGGAGAGCTGCACGAAGAGGCGCTATAGAATAGCTGTCAGCAATCAGTTTTTAGCCTTCAGCAGCATGAAATGACTTTTATTAACAGAGAAAGTAAAAGTATAAAAAGGAGATAAAATGTTTCAGGGATCCATTGTGGCATTGGTCACACCGTTTAAGAATGGAAAGGTAGATGAAGATGTTTATCGCGCTCTTATTGAAGAGCAGATAACGCATAGTACGAGCGCCATTGTGCCGTGCGGTTCAACAGGTGAGTCTGCTACATTAAGCATTGAAGAGCATAACAGGGTAATTGATATAGCAATTAAGGCAGTAAACAAACGAGTGCCAGTTATAGCTGGTACAGGCGGTAACAGCACAAGCGAGGCCATTGAGCTTACCATGCATGCAAAAAAGGCAGGGGCAGATGCTACGCTTCAGGTTACTCCCTATTATAATAAGCCCAGCCAGGAGGGTCTTTACAGGCACTTCAAGGCTATTGCTGATGCCGTGCCTCTTCCTCAGGTACTCTATAATGTGCCTGGCAGGACAGGCGTAAACCTAATGCCTGAAACTGTAGCGCGACTTGCTGAAATACCTGAGGTAGTTGCTATCAAAGAGGCATCAGGTAATCTTGCCCAGATGACAGAGATTATGCTACTCGCAGGAGATAAAATCACACTTTTATCAGGTGATGATAACCTTATAGTTCCTGTGCTTTCAATTGGAGGCAAGGGCGTTATTTCAGTTGTGGCAAATGTTGTTCCAAAGGATACTGCAAATGTTGTAAATACTTGGCTTAAAGGTGATATTGAAGAATCGAGGAGGTTATTTCTGAAACTCTATCCTCTTTGCCAGGCAATGTTCTATGAGACAAATCCGATTCCTGTTAAGACATCGTTAGCCCTTATGGGAAAGATTGGTGATGAGATGAGATTACCGCTTGTGTCAATGTCGGATGCTAATTTGGCAAAACTGAAAAAGGCTCTAAAGGATTACGGGCTGATAAAATAATGGTTCAGGGTTTCAGGTTCAAGGTTTAAGGTGTAAGGTTAAAGGTATAAGGTTTAAGATGTCATTGACCTTTAAATTTAAGCTGGGTGCTGAAGACTGAAAGCTTTCCACAAAATTTTTTTTGTGTGAATAATAAAGAGGTAAAAATGGTTAATATAATTGTGGCTGGCGCTGCGGGGCGCATGGGTACCCGGATTATAAATATCCTGAATGAGGCTGAAGGTGTCAGGCTTGCAGGTGCATTTGAACATCCTGAAAGCCCTATGGTCGGTCAGGATGCAGGACAGGCAGCAGGGCTTGGCATAAAGGGTGTAAAAATCAGCGGTTCCCTGGATGATATTATTGCTTCAGGGGATGTAATAATAGATTTCACAACTCCCTCAGCTACCATGAATAATGTCAAAAAGGCTGCCGGGGCCGGAAAAGCCATAGTAATCGGGACAACCGGAATTAATGATGAAGAGGTAAAAGAAATAAGAAAGCTGGCCGGAAAAATACCTGTGGTTCTTGCACCGAATATGAGTGTCGGGGTTAATGTGATGTTCAAAATTGCAGCAGAAATGGCAAAAATTCTGGGTAATGATTTTGACATGGAGATAGTTGAGGCGCATCACAGGCTTAAAAAGGACGCCCCGAGCGGAACGGCTATAGGTCTTGCAAAGAGACTTGCAGAGGCAACAGGAAGAGATCTGGAAAAAACCGCCGTATATTCAAGGCATGGCATAATCGGCCAGAGAACGAGTGATGAGATAGGCATACAGACCGTGAGGGCCGGGGATATCACAGGTGATCACACTGTGCTTTTCGGCGGCATAGGTGAACGCCTTGAACTGACTCACAGGGCGCATAACAGGGATAATTTTGCCAGGGGTGCATTAAGGGCGGCAAAGTGGATAGCTGACAAAGGACCGGGACTGTATGACATGCAGGACATCCTGGGGCTTAAGTAACCTATGAAGACGGTTTATATAGGTATTGGCAGCAACCTGGGAGACCCTTATAAAAACTGCATAAAGGCGGTTGAGGCAATAAAAGATGATCCGTTTTGCAGTCTGAAAGCCATTTCTCCTTTTTACAGGACTGAACCTGTGGGTGTTGAAGGACAAAACTGGTTTATCAATGCTGTGTTATGCATCAATACCAGGCTTTCACCCTCTGAACTGATAGAAGCACTGCTTGAAATAGAAAAGAGAATGGGCAGAACAAGGTCGGGGGCAAGATGGGAATCGCGTATCATAGACCTGGATATACTGTTATTTGGAAATGAAATTATCAATGATAAAAACCTGACCATTCCTCACCCTCGTATGCATATACGCAGGTTTGTAATGGCCCCGATGGCAGATATCGCGCCGGAACTTATTCATCCGGTATTGGGGAAGAGTATGTCAGAGATATTGAGCGGGATCCCGCCGTCAGAGCAGGAAATCAGATTAATGGAGAAAAATTAATGATACGTCTGTTGTTTTTTCTCTTCCTGATCTATATTCTTTACAGCCTTGTTAAAAGAATGTTGGGGTCAGGGTCGAAAATATCCCGTGGAAATTCCCCATCAGGTGAAATCAATGAGATGGTACAGGACCCGCTTTGTAAAACATATATACCTAGAAACGAGGCATACAGGGCAGTTATTGAAGGAGAAGAAATATTTTTTTGCAGCAGGGAATGTGCCGATAAATATAGGAAGAAAGACTCAGGCTAGTATAGTATCTGGTGGTTGATTAAATGTCATTCCTGACTGAAGGGATATTTTTTTAAGGAAATGGTTTTCAGATCTATTTATCCTGCGGGAATGGCAGGATTATTGCAAAACAACATACTAAAATATATAATAAAATTATCCGGTTAGGGGGAGAAAATGAAGTTTTTTATCGATACGGCAAATATTGAAGAGATCAAAAAGGCAAATGAACTTGGGCTGCTGGATGGTGTAACTACTAATCCTTCACTGGTGGCAAAAGAGGGCAGGGAATTCAAGGATCTGTTAAAGGAAATATGTAGTATTGTCGATGGCCCTGTAAGCGCAGAGGTTGTCAGCACCGATGCAAAAGGCATGGTGGCCGAGGCAAGGGAACTGGCCAAAATAGCCGGTAATATAGTTATAAAGATACCCCTTATTAAAGAAGGGCTTAAGGCAGTTAAGATACTATCGTCAGAAGGTATAAAAACAAATGTGACGCTCTGCTTTTCAGCAGTCCAGGCCCTTATGGCTGCAAAGGCAGGAGCGGATTTTATTAGTCCGTTTGTCGGAAGGCTTGATGATGTTGGTATTACCGGAATGGAACTTGTCGAGCAGATAATTACAATATATGAGGCTTATGGGTACGAAACCGAGGTAATTGTTGCAAGCATCAGAAATCCTCTTCACGTTCTTGACGCAGCAACCATGGGCGCTGATATTGCCACAATCCCATACAAGGTAATGGAACAACTCATTAAACATCCGTTAACCGATATAGGGCTTGCTAATTTTCTTAAAGACTGGGAAAAATTAAACAAATAAGGACTTATGCCGCAAGATGTTTTCTCTGTTAAAAGAAGGGGTAAAACAAAAAAATAACGCTGTAAAAAATGGTAACTCACCTTACAGCGGGGTCCCTGTTGCATGCCACATGCTAAAGACTGTGATACCGCTTTACATTTTAGTATGTATCCTGAATCCTGTCAGCTCTTATGCCGATATATACAAATATGTGGATGAAAATGGCATCACCCATTTTACCAATATAAGGTCGGATATCCGTTATACCCTTTATATGAAGGAGGCAAGAGAGAATCCTGATGCCTTTATTAACAAATATGAGGAGATAATCAGGCAGGCATCTGAAAAATTCAGAATTGAACCCTCTCTGGTAAAGGCAGTAATAAAGGCTGAATCAGGGTTTGATCACAAGGCTGTTTCATCCAAGGGGGCCCAGGGCCTTATGCAGCTCATGCCGGGAACTGCCAGTGATATGGAAGTTGATGATCCCTTTAACCCGGAAAATAACATATTCGGGGGTACAAGATACTTAAGCAAGATGATGGAACGCTTTAACAATAATGTAAGATTTGCCCTTGCCGCATATAATGCCGGACCTGATAAGGTAGAAGAATACAGTGGTGTTCCCCCGTTTAAAGAGACAGAAACCTTTATCAAAAGGGTCATGAAATATTTTGATCAATATAAATCAGGCAAATAAAAAGGATATCTTTGCTACTCATAATCCGGTCAGGATGGGATTATTTCAAGCATTACAACATACTATTTGACTCTCTTAAAAATGAATAAATAAGCGCATTTTATTCTTACAAAACCCGGTATTTTCTGTTGACAAAAAGATTTAAAACACTAAAATATGCGAATCATTGCGGGAATAGCTCAGTGGTAGAGCCTCACGTTGCCAACGTGATTGTCGCGGGTTCAAGTCCCGTTTCCCGCTCCACCAAAAAATAAAAGGTTAATCCCGTTTAAGCGTGATTAACCTTATAATTTTAGGCGGCATAGCCAAGTGGCTAAGGCAGCGGTCTGCAAAACCGTTATTCCCCAGTTCAAATCTGGGTGCCGCCTCCAGATATAAGAAAAGGGGTTGACCCGGAATATGGTTAATCCCTTTTTTTTATTAAAATTAGAATGTAATAGATTAAAAATATTTGTG
>CAZSZQ010000168.1:6481-8006 GCA_964610475.1 uncultured Desulfatiglans sp. | reverse complement strand
CATTATTCATAGCTGCCTGTTTGATCGTGCTCCCGTCTTCTTTATCAGCCGAGCTGTCAGGTTCTCAATTCGAGATAATAAAGATTGCCTTTATGAACGGTTACACTAATGCCATTCAGGGAAACATCGAGACCATATTGGCATTAAAGCAAGATCAGGAAAAACTCAGAAAATATTCCAGGATTGCTGTAAACCGGTACATGGAAAAGGTAGCTTTATTGAACCAGGATGGCCAGAAGTCAATTAATAAAAAGGATCCGGTTACTACCGGTTCAAATTCATTTTCATTTTAGATCTGTTTATATTTCATAACCATAATATCCGTCAGTAAAAATCTGTCCTGTATCGAATTTTTCTTCTCAGGATTTCCACACTCTGTATTTTTTATTGTGAATCCAGTACAAAACAGATAATTTAAAAAAATCTAAAAATTTCGAGGTTGAATAGTTAAATAACACCTGATACATGTGATAAGATAAAATCCATAATAAATAATGGGAAAAGATACACCATGCCTATCACATTTAAAAGTGCAAAAAGGATCTATTATGAAATACAGAGTTAATATAGATGAAGCAAATGAGACGAAAGCAGGTTTTTCAAAAATCCTGGACGGTAAAGATAACCGGGTGATAAACCGTGTTGGCGCCTTTGCTTCGCTTTTCAGATTTGATGTCGGAAATTTTACTGATCCAATACTTGTTTTTAAAACTGAAGAACCTGGAACAAAACAAATTCTTGCCTTTAAACACAACCGGGTAGAGTCTGTTTGTTATGATATGATCAATCACCTGATTAATGATTGCGTTGTCATGGGTGCTACTCCTCTGGCTGTTCAGGATCTTGTGGTATGCGGAAGGTTGGAAAAAAGTATTGTTACCAGAATAGTCTCTGCCATATCAGAAGTATGTCTTGAAAATGAATGTGCGCTTACAGGAGGCGAAACAACAGAGCAACCGGATATTCTCCCGCCTGAGACCTATATTCTTGGATCGAGCATAATAGGCATAGTCGACTCCCTTAAAGTTATTGACGGTATGAAAATAAGAAAAGGTGATGCAGTCATTGCTGTCGCCTCTTCAGGTCCCCATACAAACGGATATACTCTTATCCGGGATCTGCTATCCAGATATCCTGATATGGCTGATCGTCGAATTGACGGCAGCTCTTTTCTTGAGGCTGTACTTGTTCCTCACCGCTGTTATTATAAATCAATTAAAAAGCTGTTTGATGATCAGGTCGTCGGATTTGCCCATATTACCGGAGGGGGGATTAAAGAAAACCTGAACAGAATCCTGCCATCATCTGTTGATGCGGTTATAGACCTGAGTTGTTATAGGCCGCAACAGGTATTCAGCATAATTCAGGAAGCAGGTAACGTATCACATGATGATATGCTCCGGACCTTTAATCTTGGAGTAGGATTAGTTGCGGTCTGCAGGGAAGAAAAATCAGAGGAGGTATTAAATTCATTGAGTAAATCCGGCGAAGAAGCATACATGATAGGGGAGATAGTCAGCGGTTC
>CAZSZQ010000168.1:0-6381 GCA_964610475.1 uncultured Desulfatiglans sp. | reverse complement strand
TAATTGAAAGATACGAAATACCGGGAGATAGAACTGTTCTGATACAAAAATTCAGGAAGATTTTTCTTAAATTGATTACCGAATATATCAGCCGCAATCCTGATTGTATCCGTGAAATCAGGGGCGCAGCCGGCTTGATAAAAGATCTGACAGAAAGAAAAAACTGCAGGATCGCCATAGCCACAGGGGGCTGGGAGGAAACGGCAAAAATCAAACTGCAGGCGGCAGGCATCGATATCAATGGTTGTTCTTTTGCCTCCTCATCGGTTCACTATTCGAGGGAAGGTATAATGAAGAAAGCAGAATCCATGGCCTCAAACAATGTTCAATTTAAATCAAGAATCTATTTCGGCGATGCTCTGTGGGATAAAAAGGCATGCGAGAAACTTGATTACAGGTTTATTCTTGTCGGGGATCGATTTGAATATGAAGACTCCATACAGGATTATTCAAATAAAGATTATATAATCTCGATGTTAGGTATATAAAAAAAGACTATGAAAGATAATAATATAACAGAAATAAAGACTCAACACACTGACATGATAAAATACTTATTCAAACAAATAACATGGGAATCTTTCTTCTTGTACCAGCGCTCTTTTTTCCCTTTTTACAGCCTTAAGCAGTCTTACAAAATTTGGCAGAGTTTCATTAACAATCAATACAGGACTCAAGGATTTTTCTAAAAAATTTTTCATTGCCCGCATTGTCTCAACCGTATATACGCAGAAACAGGCAACAGCAAGATCTGCTTCGGGAAAATCCATTGATCCATAACTGCCTTGTATTGTAATAAAATTGTTGATGTTGTTTTCTCTGAGCTGCCTTGCGCAATAATCAAGGGCAACAGGGGCAAGGTCGTTAATATAGAGTTTTTTTGCCATACTTCCTATCACCACGGTCTCAGCACCAATCCCGGCCCCCACAATAAGGATCTCCTTATCTGTGAACAGGTCAGGTATTTCATAAACAAACCCGCAGAATTCCTGTGTCAGTCCCCATCTGTTATCATAATATACATCCACACCGGAATCAATCTCCTGAAGGATGTCCTTTTCAACCTGAGGATGATCCATATCAAGCAGTTTGAAGCTGTGTTTGTTGAAGGTATGTGTTTTCCAGATGGAACGGGTCATATTTTACTCCTGGTTTTTTTACTATTACTGAAAAAGAGATGGGGATAATACATTCTTATATGACAATTCTCAATGCTATTATAAGCAGGGCTAAGTAATCATGGCAACAGTCCCAAACCGGCCAGTTATGCCTTCACCCCTATAGGAATAAAATATATCAGTATTACACTTTGTGCAGATGCCGGCTTTTTCTACCCTCTCTTTATCAAGCCCTGCATTAACAAGCTGCATCTCGCTTATTGACCAGAAATCAAAATGGGATTTTTCGGTCATGTACTCCTGAAAATGATCGGGTAAAATCTCTTTATATGTTTTAAATTCTGCGCAGCATGGTCCAAGGGATGGGCCAATTGCGGCAAGCATATGCTCAGGACTGCAGTTAAAGTCCATGGTCATCCTGTTTACTGTTGTCCCCAGTATGTT
The DNA here is from genome assembly GCA_964610475.1 of uncultured Desulfatiglans sp. Classification (GTDB taxonomy): domain Bacteria; phylum Desulfobacterota; class DSM-4660; order Desulfatiglandales; family HGW-15; genus JAAZBV01. Next base: position 4,819 of record CAZSZQ010000168.1, on the reverse strand, counting down.
TAAGACGCTTCCTTTCCAACCGGAATGTACAACCGCAACAACCGATTTGACAGGGTCAAAAATTATAATCCCCTGGCAATCTGCCTGTTTAACCATTATTGCCAAGGAAGGGATATCGGTTATAAGTGCGTCTGCATCAAACACCTGATCTATTGCTTTTGTTTTTCCCTTTTTAATGGAGATAACTCTCTTTCCATGCTGCTGGTTCATATAAAGGAGACGGTCAGCGCCTGCCTTCTGTTGTATCAGATGGAGATTTTTATCAACACTTAAAGGGTCGTCGTTAACCGAATAGCTCAAATTGAGGCTTTTATAGGGAGGATTACTGTAGCCGCCATTCCGGGTAAAGACCCTGTGGCAGAGAGAACCGTATTTGGACAATCCGGGAAAGCAATAGTAAAAGATATCACTGTTATCCGGTTCAGATATTTTTTGATTACATTTATTATACGAGTGCATCATAAAAAGAAAAGGAAGAATACTTGAGGGTCCGGGTAGATACCTATACGACACAGACTGCCTTATTTACCGCTGCTTCCTTCCGGACCTGACGGGATTCATAAGCGTTTGTCACGCATGGTCCACCCGGACCCGCAAATATTCAAAAGACATCGTAAATCATTTCTTTATCCAGGGGCTATTTACCCCTGAAGCGGGTCCCGGGTGAAAGAATCGTGCAGTATTCATCAATAACTCAGGGATCTGTCAGAGATTAAGAAATGTCGACTCTTTCCTTGAGTTCTTTGCCAACCTTGAAAAACGGGAGTTTTTTAGGTGCAACATTAATAATCTCACCTGTTTTGGGATTTCTTCCCTGGTAACCATCATAGTGTTTGATCTTAAAGCTTCCAAAGCCTCTGATCTCCACACGCTCTCCATTAGCGAGGGCCTTTTCCATGTCACCAAATACTGTGTTAACGACCTCTTCGGCCTTTTTCAGTGCGAGGTCCTCTTCTTTTGCCAAGGCTTCAATGAGTTGTGACTTGTTCATATATCTCCTGTTATTAAAATCCCTATTATATCAACAAAAAGTCTTAACTTGTTGATCTGAAAAAGACTAGATAAGTATTTGAATGATCCAAAGATAAATAATCAAAGCCCCTAAGTCAAGACTTTACTTACATGTAATTATAAAATGAATAATCTCATAAAATTAAAAGGAAAATACTGTATGTTTTGTATAAAATCAAGTCACTTGATAAGTAAAGCAAAATTCACAGGTATAACTCAGCCTCCTCTGTTAAGTGACTTAAATACAGTTATAGTCCTAATATCATATTATTCGTCAAAACATAATAAAAATATAAAGGCAGTTACAATAGTTACCGTCAACCGCATGATATTGCTGAATCTCCTGAATTATTTTAATTTTATGGTCGTCTCTTCTCCTTAATGAGGAAGCCCACAATAATTAATATCAGGACAACCGGGATAGCCACCATAAGGCTTAGAGGCAAGATGGCAAATATCATCCCGGAGGAGTGGTTAGGATTTATGACAGAAGAAATGTACACGATCAGCGACAGGGATGTCAGAGCTAATGCAAGCAATGTCGTAACTGGCTCAATAATGCGGGATCTGACCAATCTTCGTGCAATATGATTGCCGACAAAGAGAAAGCCATAGGGCACCATAGAAAAAATCAAGAAGAAGAGACTCTCCTTAAACCAATTCCAGCCATAGTTAGCCAGACATGCTGTTCCTGTACCCAGAAATCCGACCAAAAGAATTCCAAGCTCGACCCATGTCCAGCAGATTCCGCCTTTTTGTAAACCAGAATGCCCCATGTTTTTGTTCCTTCATTAGTTAATATATAAATAAATTTAACGAGGGAAATGAGCGGATGCTTGGCCATGTCGCGCTTCAGCTTCCGTCTTAAGCGCCATAACATCTTTTTCCAGGACCTTTGAGAGCATTCGTCTGATAATGACTCGCAATATTTTTGCAAGGAGACCCTCAAATGACTCTTTGGTGCAGACAAGCGTGCCGCCATCTTTTTCCTCGAACTTCCACACATGAAAAGCTCGTATGCCTGGCATGCGGCCAGACCATACAATACGATTGGGCGGCTCCAAGTCTTCAATCCTGGATAATATTCTTGCGCCTTGAGCCGCCCAGATAAAAGTGCTGCCTGTCTTTATATCGCCTTTCATTTCCATTCTCGAAACATTCTTGTTCCAGGCAGGCCAGCTTTTAAAGTCTGTCAAAACACCCCAAACGGATGCAACCGGCGCATTTACGAATGCACTCGCAGAGACAACGACCGGCGCACTCGGGTTTACTTCAGTCTGTACCATATTTACTCCTTCGTGGGGTTTGATGACATCAGAGGTGCGTTGAGCAACTCTGAATTTCTTCAGTTCATCGGGATTCTACTTTAAATGAACAATTAAAACGAAATGGCGAACCGTATCCTGATAAAGGCCCTGTTAATTTATATTTATTTGTGAGTCAGGAAACAGCATACCTGATAAGCACATTCCCTGAACCTTCCCAATTATGACTATCGATGAGCCTGAGTGTAACCTTTGGTTTACCAGTAAATACGGGAGTACCTTCACCTAATGCAACAGGGGCAATGATAAAATGGAGTTCATCGATCAGTTTACTCATTAATAAATCATTCCAAAGCGTCCGGCTTCCAAATATCAAGATATCTTTACCATTTTTATGTTTTAATTTATGTATTTTTTGATGCAAATCTGCCCTTTTAATTATTGTTGTATTCAGCCATGGCTTTATCTCATCTGAACCAAGCATGTCTGATATTACTACCTTATCTATAGCATTATTGAGTCTGGAGATTTCTTTTGTAACAGGCGTGGCGCCGGGGTCATCAGCTGCATATGGCCAGTAATTTTTAAACATACTATATGTTGTTTTTCCCAGCAACAGTGTATCGGAAGAGCGTAACCGTTCAGCATTATAATTATCAAAGCTTTCATCAGATGGATATGCAACCCTGCGGTAATCAAACAGCGCCATGACATTTTTACCAGGCCCTTCATAGAATCCATCCAGTGATATTATGTTACAGACAATTATTTTTCGCATTATTTTCCTCTTGAGGCACAAAAAGTAATTTATAAAATGAAAAAATATTTTAAATTGTTTTTGTATTAATATTATTATCCTAACACCGGACATAAGCTGGTTGCTTTTAGCGTTCCTCTGAATGCCTGCCTTTAAAACATATTAATGTAAAAAATATCACAAGCCTTTAAATGCAGGTTATTGTAAACCTTGTTGTACGGATTTTCTTTTTTAAAAATATCGTTCGTTTAAATGAATTGTAAAAACAACCTATAATAATTCCCGATACTAGAGATGTGGGAAACACAATAATCGCTATTCCATTTCCAATCATTCCGGATTCACCCGATCCACCCTTAAAAAAGAACGCAATTACCAGACCAATAATAAGTCCATAGATTGTCCCCATCAGCAGCGGATATTTGACTTTATTCTGCTTCGTTATCCAATGGTAAAGCTCAAAGAGAAGTAGAATGGGAATGATGCAGTAAAAAAGACCAAATAGTATTGAAATAATAATAAAAGTAGCCACACTCGTTTCCCTGAAAAATTTTAAATGAAGCTTCTATCTTTATTGCCCTATTCGTACGACGGTTCTGATATCCGGTTTGGCAGGCTTTTCCGCCAAATCCGGTTGATAAGTTTGTTGTGGAAATTTTATTTATCAATCATTTTCTATAAAGAAAGCTCTCGATTTCGTACTATTTTCTCTAAGATGTTTTATCTTTTTATATTCTTCAGAAAAGAAGCACCCTTTTGCTTCTTCCATTGAGTTAAAAGCTATTATTATAGTTCTTTCAGGCGTGTCACCGCTGAATGGTATTATTTTATTGCTTCTCGCGATGTATTCACCATTATGTGCTTGAATGATTTTTACTACCTGTTTGATATAGCTTGTATACATTCCCTGATCATGAATTTCTTCAATAGTTACAACGAATATAATTTTTTTCAATTTTATGCCTCTTAACTCTCTTTAATTTACCAATGATATGATTCCCACAACGTTATGCTTACCGGCTGGCGTGCTTTATCGCCAGTCTGAGTAAAGCAAGTGGTTGGGTTTTTAATTAAATAACTTGTCAAGCAACCATTTTGCTAAAGCTCCAAAAAAGGCACCGATTATAAGTAAAATTATTTTATCAATATTTCTACTCCAGAAATTTTCAATGCTGTGTCTCCTTTCAAAGTAAACATGCGAAAAGCAATATTTCTTAGAAATTGAAATCAAAATTATTATGGTCAGTATTGATAGGAAACTCAAATAGATAACATTTAAAATATTTTGTTTAAAAAGGAGAAGAATTGGTGTAGAGCACAAAACAAACCACCATGGGAAAAAAGTATAGGATGGATTCATAATATTTATATAAACAGAATGTTTTGATTTAATATAATCAACAATTTCAATAAATAATAATTTGAGTTCATCTGTTGGCATCCAAGAAGATATGTCAAATACTCCTTTTTTATATACTATCTGTATACTCTTGTTATATTTTTCATTGCCGATTAGTATTTTTAATAATCGGACTTTACTCCCACGATATTTTTTAATTTCATCTATTGATTCGAATTCAAATTCATCGTCAGAATAGCTAATTTTAAAATTATTTGATAATGCTTTTTCTGTAAGGTGTTCTAGGTCTTCAAGGTATAGGTTTATTGGAGATATTTTAAAACTTTGGCTAGACTTTTTAGGTATTCTCTTCATGAAGCCTCCTTAAACCCAACATGTTATTAAGCGGTCTAGTGCCGGTCTAAAAATGGTTATATATAACCATAT
>CAZSZQ010000167.1:1901-8031 GCA_964610475.1 uncultured Desulfatiglans sp. | reverse complement strand
GGCGAATCAGGCACAGGAAAGGAGTTGATAGCAAATGCCATTCACTATAACAGCCCGAGAAAAGAGAGGCCTATTATATCTATAAACTGCGGTGCACTGACAGAAACCCTGCTGGAATCTGAACTTTTCGGTCATGAAAGGGGCGCCTTTACAGGTGCTATCTCCATGAAGAAGGGCCGTTTTGAACTTGCAGACGGCGGGACCCTTTTTCTGGATGAGGTAAGTGAGATGTCCCCAGCCCTTCAGGTAAAACTGCTGAGGGTATTGCAGGAGATGGAGTTTGAAAGGGTTGGCGGGACAAAAACCATTAGTGTGGATGTAAGGATATTGTCTGCCTCAAACCGGGATTTAAAGGATGACGTATCAAAAGGGCGGTTCCGTGACGATCTTTTTTACCGGTTGAATGTTATTCATATAGAAGTCCCTCCTTTAAGGGAAAGGGGTGAGGATATCAGACTTCTGGTCAATCATTTTATAAATAAATACAGTGCTGATAAAAATGATATGAAACCTGAATTGAGTCCTGACACATGGAAGGTCCTGTTTAATTATAACTGGCCCGGAAACATCAGAGAGCTTGAAAATGTCATTGAGAGGGCTGTTGTCTTAAAAAGCGGGGGTGTTATTGCCCCTGAAAACCTGCCTGTTTATCTTCTCAAAGAGGAAGATGAGATCAATATAGAAAAACTTATTCCTGCGGGGGCGCCCCTTCAGAAGACCCTGGAGCGAATAGAGGAGCAGTTAATAAGACGTGCCTTAAAAAATTGTAATAATATCCAGTCCCATGCGGCTGATATGATAGGCATTACAAAGAGCCTGTTTCAACACAAGATGAAGAAGTACAATATATCCATATAGGGGTTAAATATTTTAAACCTTTAAAAAGGCAATTATAACAGTATGTTAATTTGCTTCATGGTTAAGCCGGGCATTAATAAGTACAAAATATTGTACCCGGGTATGTTTTTTTTGTTAATATGATATGCAAAAGAATTAAAAATTATCAGCAATAACAAACAGTTAAGGAACTGCATCGGGATTGTGTTTTATTGGCAAGGTTGTTGCAGTATATTATTGTACAACAAAAAGCTTTTTCAAGCTTTTTCCTCCTAGAAGGAAGCCAGCCTATTCCCCGGGCTGGCTTCCTTTATTTTTTCCTCAGGCGCCTAATACCCTAATTTTTTTAATGCCTTTGTATCGCTGCTCCAGTTTTTATCAACCTTTACCTGAAGATCCAGATAAATATGTATACCAAACCGTTTTTCAAGTTCGGATCTTGCAGCCTCCCCTATTTTTTTTATCATGACCCCGTTCTTCCCTATCACAATACCCTTTTGTGAACCGGTTTCCACATGGATATTTGCTTGAATAGACAACAGGTTTTTCCGGGTATTTTCTATCATTGAGGTTACAGTTACGGCAGAGGAATAGGGGATTTCATATTTTGTATTCAGGTATATCTTTTCCCTGATGATCTCTGCTGCCAGAAAGCTGTCAGACTGATCAGTCGTCATGTCTCCGGGAAAGTATTCCGGACCGGGAGCGAGGTGCTTTTTTACCTCATTGATAAGCCTCTCAATACCATCGCCCTTTATAGCGGAAACAGGAATAATCGATTCAAAGGGATACGATTCCGAATAATGTTTTATAACAGGAAGGATCTTTTCCGGGGCCGTCCTGTCGATCTTATTTATGACAAGTATGACCGGTAGTTTCCTGTTTTTCTGCTGTTTTAATATTACCCCGGTATCTTCATCAAATGGGCAGGTAATATCAATCACAAGAATGAGCAGGTCGACCTCTGAGACTGTTTCCATTGCAGAAGCAACCATGCTTTTATGAAGCACATTTTTTGTCTTATGTATGCCGGGAGTATCTATAAATGCCAGTTGAAAGTTATCTCCATGGTATATACCAAGTATACGGTTTCTAGTTGTCTGAGGCTTGGGGCTTACAATAGCAAGCTTTTCACCAACTATTTTATTAAGCAGGGTGGATTTGCCTGCGTTCGGCGCCCCGATTATCGCTGCAAAACCTGATTTGAATGTATTTTCTTCCATAATGACCATCTCAGATATCAGAGGTCAGAGATCAAAAAATATATTCTGATGGCCGACTTCTGCATGCTGACTTCTGACTCCTTTCTTCTATTTTCTCCTTGATCTATCCTAATAAATCCACCTCTATTTTGCCGGATGATATATGGCCTTCAGGCCTGATATATTTAATCCTGGCCTTACAGATCTCTTCTATTTTTATTATCCCCCTGTTTTCGTAACCCCTCAGAAGCGGGATTTCCCTTTCAGGCATCCTTATGCCTATTTCAGATGCAGCACCTGGATCTGGGAGACAGGGTATGATTTTTTTCAGATATATATCGGATCTTACAAGAAAACCAAAGGCGCTGTGCCAGGGCCCTGCAAGGATCTCCCCCTCAGAAAGCAGTGATGGTGTTGACATAAGCCCTATCTTTATTACATTTATGCCATTCTCCTCAAGACGGATACAGCCAGTAGAGCATATCCTGACTGCCTCGCCAAGAGAAAGAGGCCTGTAGTTTCCTGCCTGATATAATCTGGCAAGGCCTGTGCCCTTGATTACAATAGCCGGATACAGCCTTGCCATATCAGGTGAAAGCCCTATCACCCTGTCTATTGTTGTCTGAAATATTTCCTCAGAATCACCTGGAAGGCCTGGTAACAGCTGAACCCCTGTTCTAAACCCGTATTTTTTTAACAGAGAGATTGCAGTAACAGTATGTTCTGCAGTATGACCTCTTCCGGATTTCCGCAGAACGTCATTATCCATAGACTGCACACCAAGTTCAACAGTGGAAACACCATATGACTTGATAAGGTCAAGGCGTTTTTCATCTATTTCATCGGGCCTGGTAGAAATACGGATCGTATCGATTGTTTTTGTCTTGATATAACCTTCTACTGCCCCCAGGAGCTCAGACATATGATCAATTCCAAGGCCGGTGAATGTCCCGCCATAAAAGGCGACCTCTCTTGTGCTTGCAGCACTGAACCTGGGCGACCTTATAGCCTGCTCTATCAATCCTATTACATCTCCTGGCCGGACATGATTATGGGAGGTCTGCCCGGTTATGCTGTCCTGTCTGCAATAGATACATTTGTGTGAACACCCCAAATAGGGGATGAAGACAGGTATTATCAGATATTTTCTTTTAGATTCACTAGACAAAAAAATGCTTCCCTTGCGGCATTCTGCTCTGCTTCTTTTTTACTTCTGCCGGTACCTTCTGCTATCAGGGCTTCCCCGATTTTTACTGCAACCCTGAAGGTTTTATTATGGGGCAGGCCGTTTTCATCGATCAGGATATAATCCGGCAGTATCTTCAGTTGTTCCTGGGTATGTTCCTGAAGCATGCTCTTAAAATCGTTATCGCTTTTTATTGAACTGATATTATCAATTATGGGCATAAACAGCATGCCTATAATATCCAGGGTTTTTTCAAAGCCGGCATCAAGGTACAGTGCCCCCAGGACAGACTCCATTGTATTTGCCAGGATTGAAGGTTTTTCACGGCCATTTGTCATGTCCTCCCCTTTGCCCAGAAGGATATAATCCCCAAGGTCGAGATATTTTGCAACCTTGCATAGACCGCTCTCATTAACAATTGCCGCCCTGTATTTGGACAGGTCACCCTCCCTGAGATCGGTAAATTTTTCCATCAGTATATGGCTTATTGCCAGATCAAGTACTGCATCACCCAGAAACTCAAGCCTTTCATTATCCTTCAGTTTAAGCTCCTTGTTTTCATTAACATAGGATGAATGCCTCAGTGCTTCTTCAATGATGTGAACATCTATAAAATTATAATCCAGTTTTTTTGAAAGATTTTCTACGCTTTTCATAATGTTGAATATTAACCTATAGTAAAATGGATATCAAGGCTTGACTGCCCAAAATGCTTTGCTTTTTATCTTTTCACATGATAAATTTATCGTCTTCATTATTTTTGATCTATAAAGACCGGGTTAATATTAATTTCTAACAGGTATGACTATGAATATAAAAGGGACTGGCAAAAAGATCATTTTTCAAAAAAGAGAAATAGAAGAGAGCCTAAGGCGTATTGCCTCGGAGATAATTGATAACAACAGGGGAAATGACGACGAAGTAGTGCTAGTTGGTATAAGAACAGGAGGTGCATTTCTCGCCAAAAGACTGCAGTCAGTTCTGAACGGTCTGACCGGTAAAAAATTTCCGGCAGGAATCCTTGATATAACCCTTTACAGAGATGACTGGACCAGAATAGGCCCATCACCTAAGATAGGAAAAACAGAAATAAGTTTTTCCATAGATGATAAGATTCTCATCCTTATAGACGATGTCCTGTTTACCGGCAGAACCATAAGGGCAGCCATGGACGCACTCATAGACCTGGGCAGGCCAAGGAAGATCGAGCTTGTTGCCCTTGTTGACAGGGGAAATAAATACAGAGAACTTCCAATTCAGGCTAATTATCTGGGAGGGGTTTGGAATATATCTCCGGATGAAACCATTAATGTCTACCTTGAGGAAGCAGGATTTGAGGATCATGTTGCCATTGAGGGAAATAGGAGCGCTCAATAGTGGAAAAAGGTTTTTTAAATTTGATAATATATCATGTGATATGAATCGGTTTCAAAATCCTATAATCAAGGCTGCCTGCACATTATCGCTTTATAACAAACCGGAGCCTGATCAATGCCAATAAAGATCGGTATAAAAAGCAGGTCAAGGACTGAGATGATTGACATTACATCATCTATACAGGAAGAGGTTAAAAGGTCCGGAGTTCATGATGGTATATGTGTGGTTTATGTGCCTCACACCACTGCAGGGGTAACAATCAATGAAGGAGCAGACCCCTCTGTATGTGACGATATTATAGGCAAATTGAACAGGCTTGTTCCTGCTAATGAAAGTTACAGGCATATAGAGGGAAACTCAGACAGTCATATCAAGGCATCATTAACCGGCAGCTCGGTTACTGTAATTATTGAAGACAACAAACTTGTTCTGGGGACATGGCAGAAGATATTCTTCTGTGAGTTTGACGGTCCCAGGTCAAGAGTGATAAATATTAAAATCCTCCGAATCCAAAGATAGATGATGGTCATTGCTTTAAGATCTCTTCCTATTCAGTTAATCCCTAATGGCAGTTTGCTTTTCTCTAAACACATAATTTGATATCCATTATCTCTTATTTAAATTTTTTGAAAATTGTATTGACAAAAGCAGGCGTTCAAAATAGGATTCCGTTCAAAATTGAACATGCCTAAATTTTCTTAAATGAGGGTAGAAATCCGGCATGAAACACTCCGAAAAAACATTTCAGATTCTTGACGCCCTGGACAGGAAAGAGATATCCACACAGCGACAGCTTGCGGATAATTCGGGAATAAGTCTTGGACAGGTAAATTATATATTGAAAAGCCTTTTAGATAAGGGGTTTGTTAAAATTAGTAATTTTACGCATAGCCAACATAAAATAGGTTATGCTTATTTTCTTACGCCAAAAGGGATCGAAGAGAAATCAAAGCTTGCAGTGAGATTTGTTTTAAGAAAACTTAAGGAATATGAATTCCTCAGAGGGAGGCTTACAGAAAGACTGATTCATATAGAAAAAGAGGGCTTTGTAAGGGTTCTGTTCATAGGTCCTTTGATGGTTAAGGAATTTATAGAAAATATAATAAAAGAAAAAAAGATCAGTCTGATTCTGGTCAATCATTTAGAGGATGCCCTATCAGCCGGTGTTTCTGATATAAATACATTTGATATCGCCCTCTTGTTTGATGAAAATCCGAATGCCGAAAAAAGGGTCAGGCGTGTGCTGGAGATCCCTGAAGGGCAGGTAATGAACCTGCTTTAGGGTTGAACTGAAAAAGGGAGACAGGAAAGAGGAGACAGAAAATAGGAGTCAGAAGACACTGGTTAGTACAAATGCTGAATCCCTTCTGACCTTTTACCTGGTTTCGAACCTTAAACCTTGAATCTTGAACCACCCCATGTAACTCAAAGGCCGGAGGTGTATCCGGGTTATGCGTCCTGAACCATTTATTTTATCAACATTAACCTGTCAAAGAAAAACACTATGAAAAATACAAAACTCTTAAGT
>CAZSZQ010000167.1:0-1801 GCA_964610475.1 uncultured Desulfatiglans sp. | reverse complement strand
ATCAGGATAAAAAACCTTGCTGATGGGATTGACCTTGTGTATGCTGCCGGGTCAAAGGGTGTTTATATGACCGCGGATGATAATAGCCTAATGTGGAATAGTAAATATTATGGGTTACCAAAAACCAATATAACAGCGTTTGTGGTAGAATAAAATGAGGTGGTAGGTAAGAGTGGTTCTGTAATGGGCCATTTATTAAGGTTCAAAATTCAAAGATTCAAAGTTGAAAGATTAAATGGTAAAGATATCAAGCTTTGAAGACTTGGAAATATGGCAGAATGCACGAGAACTTAGTAAGGTAGTTTATGAAATTACAAAAACCGAACCATTCAATAAAGACTATATATTCAGAGATCAGGCAAGAGCGTCCGCAGGGTCTGTAATGGATAACATAGCGGAAGGATTTGAAAGGGAAGGAAATAAGGAATTTCTTCAATTTCTGAGTATTGCAAAAGGGTCCTGCGGTGAGACACGCTCCCAGTTATACCGTGCATTTGATTTTAGATATATCCCCAAGGATATTCTTGATAATTTGATAGAAAAGACAAAACATCTCAGTAAACAAATATCAAACTTTATGTCTTACTTGAGGAAAAGTAATTATAAAGGTTCTAAATATAAATAATCTTCATAGAACTTTTGAATTGATGAATCTTCGAATCCAGCGAAGCTGGGCAAATCACTAAACCTTGAATTTTTGAACAATTGAATTAGAAACAATTTTTAACCAGGATTAAATCTATAACCCATAACCCCCTATACCCATAACCTATAACCCAGGTATAACCTATGCAAGACACACCAGAAAAATCCAATCAGGTATCACCTGAAATGTGTTACGATGATGATGAGATAAACCTCATCGACCTGATATACCCAATTTATAATAAACGGAAGTTCCTTATTATATTCTGCCTGATAATTACTTTCTTAACAGGTATTATCAGTATTTTTTCAGAAAAGGTATATGAGGCCAAAACAGTTATTCTTCCTGAGACCGAAGAAGGCGGGGGTTCAGGGATTGAACTCAAGGCTGCATTTCTTGAACAGTTTGGCGTATCAGGGCTTGGCGGTTCAAGTGTGACGCCGTCGGCTGTCTTTGAGGCGGTATTAAAAAGCAATGAACTGGCAATGGAGGTTCTCAAAAGGTATGATTATTTTATGCTGATGGGAATCAACAATATAGATAGACTCAAGATGGCAAAGTCTATTGCCGGGACAATCAATGTATCAAAATCAAAGAATGACCCGACAATTACAATAGCGCTGCAATCACCTGACCCGGTCTTTGTGGCAGATATGGCTAATTCATATGTCCGGGCATTGGATAAATATAATCTGACAAATTCGTATACATCCGCGAGGAGGCTCAGAGAATATATAGAAAACCGTTTAAGAGTGGCTGATGTTGAGCTTGACAGCGCACAGAAGGATTTACGGGAATTTCAGGAGAAAAACAGGGCCATATCAATAGGAAAGCAGACTGAGGCAACACTTGAGGTGCTTGCCGAGATGGAAAGCCAGAAGGTTGCACTTGAAGTGGCAAAGGCAGCAAAAGAAAAGTTTTATAAGGGGCCGTCAAATGAACTCGAACAGCTTGATGCCCAGATAGCGGCAATAAATAAAAATATCATGCGGCTCACAATTTCCCAGGAGTCAAGCGTGCCCATAGAGCTTGATAATGGCAAGGTGGAATTCTACATCCCCCTTACCCGTATACCTGCCCTCAATTATGACGAGAGCAAGCTCCTTCTCAAGGTAAAGGCAAAGACAGGTGTAATAACCATGCTGACCACTCAGC
>CAZSZQ010000166.1:0-8060 GCA_964610475.1 uncultured Desulfatiglans sp. | reverse complement strand
TGGGCAGACCTCATGATACTTGCAGGTAACTGCGCCCTTGAGTCAATGGGTTTTAGCACATTTGGTTTTGGCGGTGGCCGTGTGGATGTATGGGAACCTGAGGAGGATATATACTGGGGCGCTGAAACCGAGTGGCTAGGTGATAAACGCTATACTGGTGAGCGTGACCTTGAAAACCCCCTTGCAGCCGTACAGATGGGGCTTATATATGTAAACCCGGAAGGACCAAATGGTAACCCTGACCCTGTAGCATCAGGTAAGGATGTACGTGAAACCTTTGCGCGCATGGCCATGAACGATGAAGAGACTGTTGCCCTTGTAGCTGGTGGTCATACCTTTGGAAAGTGTCATGGCGCAGGCCCTGCAACCCATGTTGGCCCAGAACCAGAGGCTGCACCCATTGAGCAACAGGGGCTTGGCTGGAGGAGCAGCTTTGGCACAGGAAAAGGCGGTGATGCCATTGGCAGCGGTATAGAGGGGGCATGGAAACCGAACCCAACCAAATGGGACATGGGTTATCTCAGGATCCTTTTTCAATATGAGTGGGAGCTGGTCAAGAGCCCTGCAGGGGCAAACCAGTGGCTCGCAAAAAATGTAAAAGAGAGTGATATGATTGCTGACGCCCATGACCCCAAAAAGAAGCACAGGCCAATGATGACAACAGCGGATCTATCCCTGCGTTTTGACCCGATCTATGAACCGATAGCTCGGGATTATCTGAAAAATCCGAAGAAATTTGCGGACGCCTTTGCAAGGGCATGGTTTAAACTTACTCATCGTGACATGGGCCCCAAGGCACGCTACCTTGGTCCGGAGGTGCCAAAGGAAGAGCTGATCTGGCAGGACCCGATCCCTGAAGCCAATTATAAGACAATCGGCTCAAAGGATGTTGCAGAACTTAAGCGCATGATCCTTGACTCAGGCCTCTCCATATCCCAGCTTGTAACAACCGCATGGGCATCTGCATCCACATTCCGTGGATCAGACAAACGCGGCGGGGCTAATGGTGCGCGCATACGCCTTGCACCACAGAAGGAGTGGGAGGTGAATCAGCCCTCACAGCTTAAAAAGGTTCTTAAGTCTCTTGAAAATATTCAGAAGAAATTCAATGATTCACAGAAGGGCAATAAAAAGGTCTCAATGGCTGACCTTATAGTTCTGGGCGGGTGTGCCGCTATCGAGCTTGCAGCCAAAAATGCAGGCTGCAAGATTACAGTCCCCTTTACACCAGGCCGCACAGATTCAACACAGAAACAGACCGATGCAATATCATTTGCATTGCTTGAGCCAAAGGCAGACGGGTTCAGAAACTACATGAAGAGGAAATACAGCATGACAGCCGAAGAGATGCTTATTGACAGGGCACAGCTCCTTACCCTTACTGCCCCTGAGATGACAGTCCTCATTGGTGGCATGAGGGCGCTTAATACAAACTTCGGGAAGTCAAAGCATGGCATCTTCACAAAACGCCCTGAGACCCTGACCAATGACTTCTTTGTGAACCTGCTTGATATGAATACTGTGTGGAATAAATCAACCGAAGAGGAAGATGTGTATGAAGGTCGTGACCGCAAGAGCGGTAAGGTCAAATGGACAGGCACACGTGTTGACCTTATATTCGGTTCAAATTCCCAGTTAAGGGCCATAGCCGAGGTGTATGCTTGTGCTGATTCACAGGATAAATTTCTGAATGACTTTGTAGCAGTATGGGGCAAGGTGATGAACCTTGACCGGTTTGACCTTGCCTGATCAAGATAATATTTCTAATAGGAGGGTCAGGGAGTAAAAGCCTGATCCCTGCCCCTCCCGGATAATAGTAAACCACATCTTACGGCCTAACTTAATCCAATCTCCCGGCTATTAAAAAATCCTCCATGTGCTTTTATTCAATGGTGTGCTTGTCAGTGCGTCTTCTCCATGCGACTTGCCGGGCGTAACTTAAGTGACGCCTGAAGCTTTAGTGAAGAATGAACCTTGCAATTTGGAATACAGTGTTTTTTCATTCTGATTTACATTATAACCCTATTCAACCGCTAGTTTATTTTCTGTTCTCAATAGTAAATAAATGTGTTCTTGTTAACATATGATTATAGAAAACTTTTTATCAAATAAAAAATTTTACCATATGACATTTTATGTCATATCCAGTATGAAAGATATACTACATGCATTGAAAAATGTTAATTCTGTGATAGATTAATTTTATTACTTTGAACGAAAAACCTTAAACTTGAAGCCGGCTATGGAAATTCACGTCAAAGGCGCAAAAGAACATAACCTGAAAAATATTGATGCGAGGTTTGGAGAGGGGCTTACAGTTGTGACCGGCCCATCCGGTTCCGGGAAATCTTCTCTTGTTTTTGATACCATATATCATGAGGCGCACCGCCGGTTCCTTGATGTCTATTTATATGGCAGGGGAGGCCAAAGACTGGCGCCTGCGCGGGTTGATAATATCACAGGGCTTATGCCTGCCATTGCCGTTGGTCAGAACCTGCTTAACCGTAACCCTGCCTCCACCCTTGCAACTGCAGCTGGTCTGCATCCTTTTTTAAGACTGCTTTTTACCAATTATGGTGTCCGAAGCTGCGTCAGATGCGGAAACCCCTTAAGTGTATTGACAGAAGATGAAATTATTGAACGGCTTTCTATCGAAGCGAAAAATAACAGGTTCGATCTGTTTGCGCCTCTATTGAGTAATGTTACTGGCAGCCATAAAACACTTCTTACAATTCTAGCTGATACCTTTGGATCTGACAGAATATTGGTTGATGGTAAAATATGGAACAGGAAAAAGATAAACCCTGACAACCCCCATTCCATTGAAATCAGGATAGGGCATGTTGATAATAAAGTATTGTCAAAGACAATTCGGGCATGGGTGCGGGAGATATTCAGTCTTGGCGTGGGATCAGTAAAGATCAGCACTTCTGACAGGTCTGAAATATTAACCACTCTCCTTCGCTGCACTGTTTGCGGTAATGGTTTTAAAGAGGTTAAACCCACCCATTTTAACCGGCCATGTCCATACTGTGAGGCCAGAGGATGCGGGCAGTGCGATAATACAGGGATGCATCCGCAGGCCGCATCTGTTACCTGGCAAAATATGAGACTGCCGGAACTACTCAGGCATTCTGTTGAAGAGACAGGAGAAATTTTCAGGCATGTATCTCTTCCTTCCACAGCAGACCGGTTGTGTTCCGAAATTGTAAAAAGGCTTGATGCACTTGAAAAGGTAGGGCTTGGTTACCTTTCACTTGATCGCCCTGCCCCGACACTCTCCCGTGGCGAGGCGCAGAGGGTGAGACTGGCTGTTATTTTATCAAGTCAGCTTGAAGATATGATCCATATCCTGGATGAGCCAACCGTTGGGCAGCATCCCAGGGATATTGAAAGGCTTTTGCCTGCCTTTAGAGAGCTTTCCGGGCCCGTAATATTTGTTGAACACGAACGTGTGGCTGCGGCATCAGCAGACCGCGCAATAGATATGGGCCCAGGAGCAGGAAAGTCAGGCGGTAAGATCATTTTTGACGGGTCTCCCTATGATCTGTGGAATTCGAATACCCCTACAGGGGAATATTTCAGTCTCCGTAAACAGGTAATTATGCCCGATGCACGCCCTGCTCCTGATAAATTTATGACAATAAAAAAGGCAAGGGCCAATAATCTAGACAATATAGATGTCAGGATACCTTTAGGAAGACTTACAGTCATAACAGGTGTTTCAGGATCAGGAAAAAGCTCTCTTGTAGAACATGTGATAGTCCCAACCCTTGTTGAAAAGAAGCCTGTTTTTTGTGATTCTATCGATGTGACCAACATACGCCCTGTAATAGTAGATCAAAGCCCTATTGGCAGGAATCCCCGTTCCAACCCAGCTACCTACACCAAGCTTTCAGACTTGTTTCGGGATCATTTTGAAAAGGTTACTTCCCTCTCAAAGTCCCATTTTTCATTTAACCGGCCCGAAGGCGCTTGCGATAACTGTAATGGGATTGGCTCAACAGAGATGAAAATGCGACATCTGCCCTCTATCTGGATACAGTGTGAACGATGTGACGGCCAGCGGTTTTCCGATGAGGTCCTGACATCAACAATCAGAATAGATAACAGGGATATCTCCATTGCAGAGTTATACTCCATGCCTATCAGGGAAGTAAGCGAATTAATACCAAAGATAACCGGTCTTAAATCATCGGAGATAAGAAAAATCAGCGCCATCCTGGATGCCTTCAATGACATAGGGCTGGGTTATCTTGAGCTGGGGCAGCCCTCTACAACCCTTTCAGGAGGAGAGGCCCAGAGGGTCAAACTTACAAAATATCTGGGCCGCACCTCCTTAATGAATCAGATGATAATCCTTGATGAGCCTTCTACCGGGCTGCATCCCCAGGATCTGAAAGGATTGGTTATGGTCATTGACCGGCTGGTTCGAAGCAATGCAACTGTTATTGTTATTGAACATAATACCGACTTTATGAGGGCAGCCGACTGGATAATAGATCTTGGGCCAGGGGCAGGCCCCAGGGGCGGAAGGCTTATATATGAGGGGTTGCCTTCAGGGATTCTTGAGGTAGAATCATCTGCCACCGGTAATGCCCTTAAGCATGAAAGCAACTTAAGCCCTTCAAGAAAGATGCAAAAAACAAAAAAGACTACCGGGATTATCAAGATAAAAAATGCATGGGCCAACAACCTTAAGGGTGTGGATATAGATATTCCTAAAAACAGCCTCACTGTATTCACAGGGGTTTCAGGATCAGGAAAATCAAGCATTGTAAGAGATGTAATTGAGACAGAGGCCAGGCGGCGGTACCTAGAATCCCTTTCCATGTTTGAACGGCAGACCCTTAATGAGAAGAGCCGGGCGCCTGTAGAAAACATATCTGGCCTGGGTGTAACATTAACCCTGTCCCAGCGGGCCGGGGCACATCTGTGGAGCAGGATACAGCAGTTTACAAGAAGGAACAGCGTAGGATCAATTACGGAAATAAGTTTTCATCTGGCAGCCGTTATTTCATCCATTGGCCAGAGAAAATGCATGAGGTGCAATGCAATGATGGTAAGGAAGGATGAATGGATCTGCCCTGAATGCGGTTCAAACGCTCCTCTTGCCAAGGCAGCCTATTTTTCCAGCGATCATTATTCAAGCTCTTGCCCCGTGTGTAACGGCCTGGGTTCAAACCAGGCGCCTGCCCCTGAAAAACTGATCTCGCATCCGGATAAACCATTATGCCGGGGCGCTATCGATATATTGTCAGCGTACATGTGCCGTGATCAGCCCATTATTCCTGCGATAGCAAAGCATTATGGATTTGATTCCTACACCACACCATGGAGTGCAATGTCTGAACAGGCAAGGCATGCCTTTTTATATGGCGATGGAAACGAATATGAGTATACCTATATCAGTAAATCCACAGGAAAATTAAAAGGGTCTGAAAGGACCCGCAAAATAAAATGGGATGGATTTTTTGGAGAGACCTTCAGGATTACCGATTGGGATGTCCAGGGGAGGTTTACCAGGCAGGAGACCTGCAGCGAGTGCAACGGGACAGGATTCAGGCCGGAGTATCTTGCGGTTACCCTTAAGGGAAAGAATATTTACGAACTAAGTGAAATGTCCCTTAATGAACTGGAGGGGTTAATAAATCTGTTGTCTGTCGAGCATTCCGGTTTATCGTATATTGAATCAAGCATTTCCGTTCTTAAAAAACGTTTACGTTTTCTGCGTCAGGTTGGAACCGGATATCTAAACCTTAACCGGCCTGCGGGGACCCTGTCGGCAGGAGAGGCACAGCGGATACAGCTTGCAGGCCTCCTGGGAGGCGACCTTCATTCATTAACAATACTGATAGACGAGCCTTCAAGAGGAATGCATCCATCAGAACTTGAGGCGCTTAAATATGCCCTGTTCGAATTACGTGATGGAAACAATACTGTTATTATTGTTGAACATGATCCCTTGCTTATAAGAAGTGCGGATTATATTGTTGATATGGGGCCGGGTGCAGGGGTGGAAGGGGGCAGGGTTGTTGCAAAGGGCGCTTTAAACCAGATTATCAGATCCGGTAGCATAACAGGAAAATGGCTGAAAAAAAGCACCCTAAAATTGTCATCTGAAAAAAAATATTTAAAAAGGCGAATACCTGAGGAGTGGATAATAATCAAAGGGGCCAGAGAAAATAACCTTAAAGGAGAAACTGTCAAAATACCAAAAGGCACCTTAACCGGAATATGCGGTGTCTCAGGGTCAGGGAAAAGCACCCTGCTCATTGACACAATCGGACGCGCCCTTGCCAAAACAGGTTCCTCCCTGATTTCCAAGACATCTTTTGACCCTGGAAAATATGATTCCATTGAGAACCAACCGGCTAAAACCATTATTATTGACCAGGTGAAGCGAGATGTCAGGAATCCGGCCGTTTTTCTGGGGCTGAACATGGCTATGCTAAAGATCTATGCGGACACTGATGACGCCCACAGTCTGGGTATTGGGGAAAAAGAACTAATGACACCCTGTTCTGTGTGCAGTGGATCTGGCGGAATAACAATTGATATGGGCTTTTTACCGGATGAGTTTGTTGAATGTGAGATGTGCAGAGGGACAGGCTTTCCGCCGGAGGCATGGGAGGTGCATTACAGGGGCATTCCTCTTCCTGAAGTAAATAAAATGACCCTTGATGAGGTGTACACCCATTTTATAGATGAAATGACAATTTCCCGGCAGCTAAAGATAGTTCGGGAGGTGGGCCTCGGTTACCTTGTATGGCAGCAACCGGGATATACCCTGTCAGGAGGAGAGGCCCAGAGGATCAAGATTGTAAAGGAGTTACAAAAAAAAGCGAATGAACCGGCACTCTATATCTTGGATGAACCCACACTAGGACTTCATATGGAAGACATATCTAGGCTGCTTGATGTGCTTAACCGTCTTGTTGATGCTGGACACACGGTGGCAATAGTAGAACATCATCCCCATGTGCTTTTCGCTTGTGACTGGCTGATAGAACTTGGTCCGGGCGGAGGACCGGATGGAGGAAGGATTATTGCAGTTGGGCACCCTGAAGATATAATAAGAAAAAATACACCGACCTCCCCCTATCTAAAGGAGTTGCTATGACCTGGATTCCTTTCCTGCTTTCCGATCCATCCCCCAGCCTCAGGCTTCTTGTATTGCGTGAACTTTTGGGGCGTGATGAGAATGATGATGAAATTATCGAACTTAGGAAATTGCAGGAAAATGATCCGCGGATAAAAGGCTTTGTGTCATTACAGAATAAGGATGGTTCATTCAGGGCAGGAGAAAATATAAGCGGACAGAGAGGGATAATTCGAACAACCCCTCAGGCCCTGATGGGCCTTGCCTACATGGGTTTGCCTCCCCATCACCCCGTAATAAAAAAAGGTGCGGAATATATCTTCAGCAAACAGCAGGATGACGGTTCATGGCCTTTAGGGTGGGAAGAGATGGTAAAGAATGATATACAAAAGGAAGATATAAAATATCACATTAGTCCCATCCAGACCTCTCTGCCCCTGCTTGGCCTTGCATGGGCTGGTTATTCAACTGATCCCAGATCTGAAAAGGCCTATGACTGGCTGGAACGGTTATCACTCCCTGAAGGAGGATGGCCCTCAGGGATGCACAATGACAGGAAAATACTGGCAGCAGGGTATCGCCGCCTGGCCCACTCGGAATACGGGTGCAGGACAAACACCACTGCAGCAGTAAGCGCCTTTGCCCTTCACCCGCAAAGAAAATCCGGTGAAAAGGCAAGGCGCGGGCTGGATCTCCTGCTTACCCATGAACACCGCCAGGCGCATACATTGGGCTTTGAGGTGGCGAGGATAATCGGTGTTGAAAAAGCAGGCGGGTACGGCACATATTACAAACGCTATGATGTAGGTCAGATGCTTGATCTTTCATGGCGGATAGGGGCGAATACAGAAGATGCCCGCGTCATGGATAATGTAAAGTTTATAAAGTCTCTTCAGGGCCCTTATGGATTGTGGGAATACAGGAATAACCCTGAGGCGTCACGGTGGGTCACATTCGA
>CAZSZQ010000165.1:0-8111 GCA_964610475.1 uncultured Desulfatiglans sp. | reverse complement strand
CAAAAACAAAATCAAGGGCCACATCAATCACCTTTGATTTTTCATCCCTGAGCTTTAATGCTGCCTGAGAAAGCCTGACCGCCCTGATATAATCAAATGGGTTTTTCCCGATCATCTCCTTAAAAAGCCTTGAGGTATGCCAGGGCGACAACCCGCATGAATGCGCTAAATCATACAGAGAAATGGGGTCATTGATATGCGCCCTGATATAATCCTGTATTTTACCAACTGTAGCTATTTTATCCCTGATCAACCATCTCTCCTCCTTGAGAAAGAGAATATAAGAAATATGGATATATTTCTTGACCCTGATTGCTATTAAAGAACAAATATTTCATATTTTTCAAATAAATTGTATTTGTTCAGCAAAAAGTTGAAGTAGAAATAAGGATGTTATATAAAAACAAAGCCGGAAATTTACCTCCTGTCATATAGTAACAAGGGTAATAAAGAATGCTGATATCATAATCAATTTAATACTTTCGGAGGGAATATTATGGGGAGATTTATTTTAACATTAACTGTTGCACTGTTTCTTTTTAGTATCTCTGGATGTTCAAAGGAGGGGAAAGAGAAAAAAGGAGCTAAAGAGGCGGGCGGAAAGATAAAGATCGGTCTTTCCTTTTCTGACTTTGCTACAGAGCGCTGGGCAATTGAGCGCGATATTATGACAAAAATGCTTGAAGAAAAGGGATATGAGGTTATGGCCCAGGAGGCAAATCATGACACCAGGGTGCAGAATGACCAGATAGAAAACATGGTTACCAAGGGCGCAAAGGCAATACTCATTGTTGCAGAAGACGGGGCCTCATGCTCCATTGCTGTAGACAAGGCGGCAAAGGCGGGTGTTCCATGCATAGCCTATGACCGTCTCATCAAGACACCAAACCTGGCCTGCTATATATCCTTTGATAATGTAGAGGTTGGCAGACAGCAGGCACAAGGTGTGCTCAAGGTTAAGGATAGCGGCAGGTTTGTGCTCCTTGGAGGGAGCCCCACAGACAACAATGCGGTGCTTTTCAGAAACGGGCAGATGGAGGTGCTTCAGCCCCTTATTGATAAGGGCCAGATCCAGATTGTTGCAGACCAGTGGGTGGATAACTGGGAACAGGAGATTGCACTCAAGAAAATGGAAAATATCCTTACCGCATTAAAGAATGAGATAGATGCGGTAGTTGCTTCAAATGATGGTACAGCCCTTGGAGCCATACAGGCATTAAAGGCACAGAAACTATCGGGCAGTGTGCCTATCTCAGGTCAGGATGCAACAGCGGCCGGCTGCAGATCAATAGTTGATGGCGACCTGACCATGACTGTGTTCAAGGATGTGCGACAGCTGACTCCCCTTGCGGTTGATATTGCCGTTAAACTTGCAAACAAAGAAAAGATAGAAAACCTTGAGAATTTTTCTCTTTCGGACCTTACTCTTGACAAGAATATCAAGGGGGAGATCCCCTGCAGGTTCCTCGATGTTATACAGGTGGATAAAAACAATATTTATGATGTTGTGGTAAAAAGCGGATTCCAGAAATGGGAAGAGGTATATGGGGGATTACCTGAGTCAGAAAGACCGCCAAAACCATAATGGTCTGATTGTATATCAGGATTACTCCCTTATTGATAACATCTTTGATAAAAGCAATCGGGTGGGGTAAAATCCGCCGTCGCCCATAGGCTATGGAGGAACAAGAACTCCACCCTGCTATTAAAAGATTTTGAGACTTTCATAATAAAATGAAAGGTGTTTAAGCAGTGCTAATTCACAGGGATCTCCACCCTGCTGTCGTCCACTGGCACAATCGGTGCCCATTCTACCTTGGCTGCTCCCAGTAATGTCCCGGTGGCATAGGCCAGGTCGATTAGGGCTATCTGGTACTCTGTTACAGCAGCAATCTCTGCCCTCTGTGCCTCTGCCAGGTTTGTCTGGGCATCCAGCACATCTGTGGAACTCACAAGCCCCAACTCAAACTGCCTCTTTTCTGCCCTGTACTGCTCATCCTGAAGTATGGTTGCCTGACGGCTGGCAAGTATCCTCTGCCAGGTCGCCTCCAGTTTATCAATCTGATTCAAGACCTCGCTCTTTATTTGTGCCTTTCTGCTCTCTTTGGTCGCAAGCCTCTGGGAGCGTTCGTAGATAGCCTTTCTGAGTCTGCTTTTTGCATCTTTGTTTCCAATAGGTATCTGCATCTGCAGAGTAAATTGGTGATCATTATACTCGTCATCATAAAGCATATCATATGCATCGCTTCTTTCTGGCCCCAGACCGTTAATATTATATTTATATTCAAATGTGAAAAGCGGCAGGGTCTGGTTTTTATAAAAATCTATATTACTGTTGTCCATGGCCAACTGAAGTTCCAGTTCCAGAATCTCCATACGGTTTTCAAGGGCATTTTTTACCATATTTGTTCTGTCTAGCTCATAGTGTATAGGGTCAGGTGGAGATGAAGGGATTATAATGGTTTTTGTTTCCATTCCCAGCCCTTTTTTATTGAGCATGCGTTTGAGATCCCTTTCTGTGTTCCTGACATCGTTTTCCGCTGTAATAATGGCCTCCAGCTTTTCTGCCATGCTGGCCTTTGTCCTTATTATCTCTATTCTGGGCTTAACACCCACCTCTACAAATTTTTCGGTCTGTTCAAAAAGGGTCTTTGAAAGGTCATACTGCTGTTTACGTACATCCAGAAGCCTTCTTGATGCGTAGAGCCGCCAGTAGGCCCTGTCAACATCTGCTATTATGCGTATTGCCTCAAGTTTTGTTCTTGTATCAGTTATGCTGCTGTTGTATTGGGCGATGCGTATGCTGTTGGTACTGGCCCTTTTACCCGCATTCCTTAAAAGAGGCTGACTGATAGACGCGGAAAAATCATTCTCATAGGAAGGATTATATATTGAAAAACCAGAATTGGTTTTTGTTCGCCTGTCCACCAGATCAAAGGTAAGTTTCCCTCCTGTCCTTAAGGGCATGCTTACACCCAAATCAGTATAGGAATAGTCCACAGCAGAACCACTAATATCAAGGCTGGTTGGTGAAGGCGCATCTGATTTTGAATATAATAATGTTCCATTAAAGGTGGATTCAAATCTTGCCTCTTCCTGATTAATGCTTTCCCTTGCAATAGATGGATTTATGAGCTGCACCCTGAGATCAAGGTTATTTTCAAGGGTCAGGGCACGGCACTCCTCCAGCGAAACTTTGTACTCTGCCAGTTCAGGTTCCTCTATTACGGGCACATCAGGCTCTTCCACAGATGCCAGTTTCAATTCTATAACATCTATCTTGTGAATGGTTTCATCAGGAATCTCCATAATTGGAGGGGTGTCATAAATATTTTTTATCTTTCCCCAATATGAGCATCCATTAAACAGGAGCAGACAGCTTATGATGATAGCGGGGAAATATCTGATATCCACTGTCTTTTTTTGTTTCATTTGCCTTTTCCTCCTTTTTCCTCTCAAATCAAAAATCTATTCCGGATAAAATGTTTTTCACCAATTTTGATCTAATTTTTTTTTCAGGTTAATAGCATTTATTAAGAGGGGACCAGGTACACAGCATCCTGTTGTCCCCTCATTCATAGGTTTATTGTTTTTTCAATATAAAGGGGATGTTCTGCCCTCCCTGCATCCACTCGCCGTCAAGACTATCCTTTGACAATTTTCCTTTGTATTCGACATTTGCTACCTTTATTTTCAGAGTCAGTTTTCCTTCGCTAATACTGCCTTCAGTAATCCGGATGTCCTTTGTATTGCTATCAGGGGCATCAAGAAAGCCTAACAATTCTTCTTTTTCATTTTTTTCAAATCTGAATATTATATTAGTGTTGCCGAGTTTCCCGTTCCATTTTCCTGATAATGTTTTGATTACATCAGCAGGAAGGTTTAAGGCGTATGAAGGCGGTACATACTTTCCCTTTTTAAGTGTAAAAGGTATAGGTTTGCTGTCAGGTGCTGACTGTTTTATTTCTCCGGTAAACTCATCACCTTTTATACTTCCTTTATACTCGACATCAGTAACTGTAAAAGCAAGCTTGCCATCACTGAAACTGGCCTCGGAGACCAGTATTCCTTTTATGTTTGAATCAGGGATTTCCTCTGATCCAACGAATTCACCTTTATCATTGGTTTTAAAGTTAAATATTACTGTAACACTTGATGCAGGGGTCTTAACTTCTCCATACCATTCCCCTGATAATTGATCTTTTATCTCCTTTGGAAGGCTCAGGTTATACACAGGCGGTATATACTTACCTTTTGTCATGGATAGAGGTGTGCTAACAACTCCCTGCTGTGTTACCTGTCCGGTTAACTTATCACCTGCCAGTTGTCCTTTGAACTCTATATTAATACCTTTCTGCATCTTAAGAACAAGATCTCCATCCTTTAAACTCGCCTCAGTAACCTGCATATCCTTTATACCCTGGTCCGGTACTTCATAAAATCCAAGAAATTCACCCTTTTCATTCGTCTCAAATCTGAATGACGTATGAAGGTAACCTTTTGGCATTTTGCGCTGTCCGTGCCATTCACCCGTTAAAAGAGCCCTGGTCTCTTTGGGCAGATTCAGGGAAAAAGATGGGGGCATAAACGGCCCCTTTTTCATTGATAAAGGAATATTGCTCAACCCTGCCTGAGCCCATTCTCCACTCATCACATCACCTGTCAAGGTTCCTTTATATTCGGCATTAGCCACCTTTATCTTAAGGGTGAGTTTACCATCTGCATAGCTCGCCTCTTTGATTGGTATCCCTTTTACATTTTGATCAGGTGCCTCATAGAACCCCATGAAGTCACCCTTTGCAGAGCTCTCAAATCTGAATGCCATATGTATAAGACCTCTTGGTGTTGCCAGTTGTCCGTGCCACTCGCCTGAAAGCCTATCTTTGATCTCCTTGGAAAGATTCAAGGCGACTTGAGGTTTATATTCTCCCTTTTTCAATGTTAAGGGTAAGGGCTGACCTCCCTGTTTAAACTCACCAACAATCGTATCACCGGTAATTTTTCCTTTATATTCCGCCTGAACCGCTTGTATCTTCAGAATAAGGGTACCATCAGCCAATTCTACATCAGAAACCGGTATATCAGCAGCACCCTGATCAGGGCTATCTAAAAAAGCCTTATACTCACCATTTTCTTTTATCTCGAATCGAAAAACCACTGTAAGATCGCCTGTGGGTATTTTCAAAGGGCCATACCAACTGCCTGCCAGTTTTTCCATGTCTGACTTTGATAACACTGGCTTTTCATATGGGTTCAGGTTTAAAGGGATTGATGTCCCCTCCTGTTTCCAGTTTCCCTCGAAAATGCCGTTTTTAAGAACTCCCTCGTAAGCCCCGCTCAAATCAGTAACATCGAGCTTTAGTTTGCCATCACTAAACACCACTGAACTTGCCTGGATGTTTTTTATGGCACCCTGATCAGGTGAATCCAGCACAACTGCATAAGAGCCATCAGCGTTTTGAGTTATTTTGAACTGGATAATAAGTTCACTGCCAGGAGCCGGTACCAGCTTGCCCTGCCATGTACCAATAATATTATCAGCAGCCATAACGTTATTCATCATCAAAACGGACATCAACAAAACCAGGTACACTATTATTTTTTTCATCATTTCCTCCTTAAGGTGAAAATTAATAAGGCGTAAGGCGCTGGGCTCAAGGCGCCGGGTAAATGCTTTTCACTCGACCCCTTGGCCCCTCGAATCCTTGACCCCTTTCTTATTTACTCATACCTCAATGCATCTATCGGATTTGCCCGGGCTGTTTTAAATGACTGCAGGGCAACTGTGATATAGGCCACAGCAGCGGCTATAAAAGCCGACACCAGGAATACCCATAAATTCATGTTTATATTTATCCGATATGCAAAATCGATCAGCCAGTATTCATCCATTGCATAATAGGCAATCAATGATGCAATCAAAGACCCGCCCACTACAAGCAGGAGGATGGTTCGCACCAGCATGGTTATTATCTGCACGGTGGTTGCGCCCAGCACCTTCCTGATCCCTATCTCCTTGGTACGCTGTTCAGTGGTAAATGCTGCGAGCCCAAACAGCCCCATACATGAGATAAATATGCATACAGCAGCAAAAATTCCTATGAGTTCCATCTGCCGCTGTTCATCCAGGTACTGCTTATTAAGCGAGTCATCAAGAAACTCGAACTCAAAAGGATGCTGTGGGTCAAATTCAGCAAACTTTTCTTCAAGAAAAGACAGGGTTTTGAATGTATCCTCACCCTTAATATTCACAATAAGGTACATGATCATGAGGTTTCTGTTCTGTTGAGCTTCATTTTGTGTCCCGTTAAACCTAATAAGCACAAAGGGCTCAAGGGTGTTTTTAAGGGAGTCATAATGAAAATCCTCCACCACTCCGATAACCTTTCCATTATTAATATGTTTGCCCAGTGCCTGATCCCATCCCATCTTTTTTACCATGGTCTCATTGACGAGATAGGCATCTCCCACATCCGTCAGCAGTCTCTTTGAGAAATCCCTGCCTTCCTTGAGATTGATTCCCATAACATCGATAAAGTCATTGCCCACCTGCATGGCTTTTACAGTCATGATTTCAGCAACACCATCCTTATTATCTATCTGTGCCCCCATCAATCCCTCTACTTTACCGATAACACTATTACATAACGACGCGCCAAGGACGCTGCTGTTTTTTACGAGTTCTTTTATGATAGTCGGCACCTTATCTATCGTGTCTGCTGTACGTATCGTGACAACCACCCTGTTCTCCTTATCAAAACCAAGGGGCATATTGGAAACAAATCTCATCTGCAGGATCATGAGCAGGGTACATGCAACTACACAGACTGATATCATAAACTGAATCAGCACAAGTATTTCTCTTAAACGTATGCTCCCTTTGCCGGCCTTATGGCTGCCTCCAAGGGCAGTCAGTGGTGCAATGGAAGAGAGATAGAGGGCAGGATAAATGCCTGATATTATGCCAAGCGCAATGCTGAATCCAACCATCCAAAGTATCAGGAGCGGTTCATAGAGATCCCTCAATACTATGGAATTATCTAAGAGACCATTAATAGGGGTTTGAGTAAGTGCAAGAAGCACAAGTATATAACCGAATACCAGGGCAACAAGGGAGAAGAAAATGGCCTCACCCATAAACTGGATGACAAGACGAGCCCTGCCCGACCCCAGGATCTTCCGCATGCCTACCTCCTTTGCACGTTTTGTGGCACGGGCTGTGGCAAGGTTCATATAGTTGATACAGGCAACGAGCAGAATGAAAATTGCTACTGCTGTAAACCCATACAGATAATGTTTGATGCCTGTAGGCTGGTCATACCCCACATCCGAATTATAATGAATGGTTGCCAGGGGCTGAATCCAGGCCCTCCATGTCGCTTTATAGGCCTTTCCAAGATCTTCCATATGACGTTTGTAAAAGGATTCTGAGATATCCTTGAATTTACTGATATCGTAATTTTCCGACATTATTAAAAAGGTGTAGAAGCGGGGATTCCACAGTGATTGGCGACGCTGATTTGCATCCTCAGGGGAATCAAAATAAGGTATATCATCCGACTGTAACACATCGTACCTTAAATGTGTATTTTTAGGCAGATCAGCAAAGACATGAGTAATCTTTGCAGTGTTACCCTCAGATGTTATTGCTTTTCCAATAGGATTTTCATTGCCCCAGTACTTTTTTGCAAATGATTCACTCACCGCGATAAATCGTTCATTTTTTAATTTCTTGGGGTCACCGAATATAAACTTATGATCAAAATAATCAAAGACATTTTTACTGGCAAAGGCAGTAGTATCCCAGTAAAAGGCCTTATTATTATCACTCCGCCATAAAACCTTCTGATTTATTGCCATAAATCTTACATAGTCCTTGACCTCGGCATACTCCTCTTTAAGCATCTGCCCCAGTAGTTGTGGCGTTATGGCAAAGGTGTCTATTTTGCCATTTATATTGAATTCCTGTACCACCCTGTATATCTGTTTGTACTTTGTATTGTGCTTATCATAGCTTAGCTGGTTGTGCAGATAGAGACCGAGGATCAGACAGCAGGCAATGGCAAGGGATAACCCGGCTATATTGATCACCGCGTAAATCTTTTCGCGGT
>CAZSZQ010000164.1:0-8179 GCA_964610475.1 uncultured Desulfatiglans sp. | reverse complement strand
TTTCAACAGACTGCATGGATTCTGGTTGCAGTTCCTTCTGCAACGAAGATACAACAGAGACCTGTTCCGATGGTATGGATAATGACCAGGATGGCTTTACTGACTGTGATGATTCGGCCTGCAGCGGGATTGGATCTTGCCCGTAAGATAGGTATAATCAATTGAAGAGCGGGAAATGAACAACTGTGAAAACAGGGAGAGTAGATAAAATGAAAAAAATAAATTGTTTTTCTGCTTTTTTACCTGCATCCTGTTAGAACTTAAAAAAAGGAGGCTGTCATTAACATTAAAAATTAACGGCATTTTTTATGTGGTGTACCATTATTAACGGGTGCATACTGATCCTCTCGCTCATAATAGGTGTCGCAGGTCTTGACTGGGCATATTCTACTCAAGGCAAATTATTTCCGATCTCCCGGGAATTTTTTAACATGGCCTATTATTCGTTCCTTGGTTTGTATAAAATTATCTGGTTTGCTTTCAATGTCGTTCCTTATGTGGCGCTGCTGATTATCAGAAATAAACAGCAGCCAACCAGTCAGTGCAGGTGACAACCAGCCAGGCTGGTTGGGTTAATAACCCAACATACTTTAAATTAAGTGGAAAAATTGAATGAAGAAAATGGGGAAAAGAATAATTCGATCAGGAATGATCCTGGTAGCTTTCATAATAATTTGTACCGGATTAATTCCTTTACTCACTAAAAAAGATTTATTCTATACTAATTGGTGGGGAGGGTTAGTATTCGCTCCTATAATCGTAATCGCAGGTGTTTTCTTTTTGTACCTTATAATATTTAAATGGGAAAAAATTGATAAGATGATGCAATGACTTTTAGTAAAAAAGAGAGAGGGCAATGTTTAGCTCTTGTTTGTAGTTTGAAAAGCAGGCTGCCATCATCCCCTTATGCGACGAACGGAAGCATTGGGCGCCCGTCCTCCGCAGTAGCAACTGCTACGGAAGATGGAACAGAAGATCAGCCGGGGGATGACGGGTAGTATTGGATTCTTGTTTCGCTTAGTTATATAGTGTTCCCTCCGGGGAATTTAACAGGGCAGGCCGTGTACCGGGGCAAAGAAACCTCATATTTTTTTGTTAAAGTTTAGAAAGCCATTTTCTACATAGTATGTCTAAAATCAGCTTAGCTTTAGTTTGTCCTTAGAAAAGCAGACTGCCGGTCGTCACCGAGGCTTCAGCCTTCGGGTGACATCTATGGCGAGACAAGATGGTGGACGAAGTACCTTCAGTCTCAACGTAAAGTAATATCCTGATATGGTACCTCGACAAGTCAGCTAGACAGGTGAGTCGGGAAATCAGGTGACATCGGGGGTGCGAGTTTATGATCGTTCCTCTCCATGTCTTTATTCAGCCTTCTTTTGCCTTTTAATAATAGCAGTCAGACCTCTGAGAGCCTCATTAACTGATTCGTTATCAGGAAAAAATTTAGCCACATCAGGATCAATAACCACAACGTTAGTACCTTCCATATAGCGCTTCGTATATTTTCCCCTGACGCCACCAGAAAAATCATATTCTTCCAGCATATCTGGATCATTCTTCATTCTCTTCATATCTTATCCTTTCTTTTTTTGTCGCCAACGTGGCACTAATGATACGTATTTTTTTGCCTTTTGTGGTATGAACAATAACTAAAAGTCGCCCTTGAATGGATTACCCGATGAGCACAAAACGTTCTTCATATTCGGAATGCAATGGGTCTCCAATCGTCTGAGACAATGGATCACGAAACGCCGTGCTTGCCTCGTCTAAAGAAACACCATGTGATTTTAAGTTTAACCATGCCTTATTTGGATCCCATTCAAACAATAAACCCATAATGCGTCAAGTTTCTCCTTTTAGTAGAGCAGGATGACAGTAAGAAAGAAAATTACTGCTTGAAAATGAAAATATCAAAAACTTAAAGGCTGCTATCCATATAAGCATTTAAAAAAAATCGATTGAAAATTATCCCAACCGCTCAAAATATCTTAAGTTTTATTCCCTGACCACACATTGTCATTATGAAATAGAATAAATAATGTTTCAACCTAAATAATAAAAGAACTAAAAAAGAATAGTGGGTAGCACTCCTTCTATCTGAATAAGGAGAAAAAATTTCCACCTACATGATTTTTATTGAATATTACCATTACAATTCTAAGTCTATCAGCAACTTTTACCCATATTTGGAGATGAAAGATATTTTATTTAGGCTTTTCAAAGACGATATTATTGTCAATTTTAACAATAGTCTTATGCTTTATGAAAAGGGTCAGATCTCTGTTTAGCTCTTGTATGCAGTTAGAAAGGGAGGTTACCGTCGTCACCTAGGCTATGCCGGGTCAGGGAGGCATTTTTTACTGAAGGCTGTCAGGAAAAAAATAAAATAGATTTCCGTTTGCATTGGAATGACGGGTGATGTTGGGTTCTAGTCCCGCCCTGTTAAACAGGGTTCCCTCCGGGAAATTTAACAGGGCAGGACGGGGAATAACAATAACTACCGGATAAAATTGGTGAAGATCATATCTTCCCTCTGCGGGAGCGGTACGCTCGCCTTTTCACCGGCCTCTTTGCATTTTAAGAACCAGGCCATGTTCCTTCCCAGCACCCGCATGATCTGCATCCCTTCGAGATCCTTTTTAACCTCTTCAGGGTTTGAACCGTGAACCATGTTCCAGTAACGGGATGAAATTACCGGCATCTCTGAAATGGTAAAGTATTTCATAAGCTGATCAAATGCCGCTGTTGTGCCTCCCCTGCGGGCTGATACAATACAGGCAGCAGGTTTCAGGTAAAAGTACCTGCGACCGCTCAAAGCAGCAGAAAAGAATACACGATCCATAAATGAGGTTATTGCCCCGCCTGCAGCAGCATAATGGACAGGTGAACCGAAAATAAAACCATCAGCTTTCTCAGCCATATCGACAAAAACATTAACCGTATCATCGATCACGCATTTTCCATTCTCCCTGCATTTATAACAGGCAATACATCCGGAAATGGCTTTGTTGCCGATCCAGTAAATCTCGGATTTAATACCCTCATTATTGAGCGCATTCGCTACTTCAGTAAGGGCCATGTTTGTGCATCCATTTTTATTGGGACTGCCGTTGACTAATAATACCTTCATGTTACTCTCCTTTTGATATTTTGCTGGAATGTTAATACATGATTCATTTCACTTGAATTCTTGAATCCTTGAACCCTGGATCGCTATTTCCCCCATTAATAAAAACCACATATTTCCAATAAAATACTGTCTTTTTTTACCATCTTCAAGATTTTTATTGAATATTTCCATTACAATTCTTAACTTGTGTTCATGAAAAAATATTTTTTGATGAAAGCTGTCAGCTTAAACATTTAAAACAGAGACTTGGCTGAAAGCTGACAGCAGAAAGCTCCATACATAAAAGGACTTTAAAAGGCGGTTTTATGGGCGTTATACCCCGGACAGCACTATGGACAGCACTGGCTATTATTTTATGTTTCCTTCTGGCATGGGGTGTAAACAGGTATCGCCTACAAAGTCATAAACCCGCTAACGACAATGCGCAGCAGGGTATAAATATCCCGGCCAATCCGGGGGGTAACTGGCCCCAGTTTCATGGTAATCAGTCGCAGACAGGTTATGTTACGGGCGAACTCCCGGATAACCTTAAACTTGTATGGATATTCAAGGCGGGTGAAGGAATTAAATCATCCCCTGCAATTGTTAATAATATAATATATATAGGCTCTTCGGATAAAAACATATATGCCATTGACCTTAAAACCGGGAAGCAGGTCTGGTCAAAGATTCTTGATGATGGGATTGAGGCATCCCCGACAGTGGTTGATAATACTGTGTATATTGGCACCCTGGCCGGAACCCTTTATGCCATTGATGCAGAAACAGGTACTGAACGCTGGAAATACAGTACAGACGATAAGCTTACAGGCGGAGCGAACTGGTTCAGGGATAAAGAAAACAAACTATATATACTGGCTGGCAGTTACGATTCAATCCTGTACTGTATTGATGCAATGACGGGAAAGGCAGTCTGGCAATATGAAACAGGTAATTACATTAACGGGTCTCCGGCAGTCAATGACAAATACTGTGCTTTCGGCGGATGCGATGCTTTGATACATATTATTGATCTATCCGACGGTAAAAAGGCAGGGGAGATTGATTCCGGCGCATATATTGCCGCATCTGCTGCAATAAGTGGTGACTTTGTTTTTGTCGGCAATTATGAAGGTGAGTTAATCAAGGCCTCATTCTCCACCCGTGAAATAATCTGGCGTTATAAAATTGATAAGGGTTCTTTTATCTCTTCTCCTGCTGTTACTGATGATGCAGTTATCATCGGCGGGGGAGATATGAATGTGCATTGTATTGACCTGAAAACAGGGCAGGTCCGATGGACATATAAAACCCTTGATGCAGTAAACAGCTCTCCTGTGTTAGCCGGTAACAGGATTCTCGCAGGGAGCGATGACGGGAGGTTATATATGTTAAACATGGCAGACGGTAAACTCATATGGTCATATGAAACCGGCAGATCAATAACCTCTTCCCCTGCTGTTGCAGACGGTATGGTCGTGGTGGGGTGCGATGACGGAAGGATATACTGTTTCAAATGAAAATAACACAGATAACTCCGGGTTCTGGTGATAATTTTTACTGCGAGAACTGCCTTCGCGATCAGGCGCTTGTAAGGGCGTTGCAGTCGCAGGGTCATGAGATAACCATGGTGCCGCTATATTTACCAATCAAGCCTGATTACCCGGAGGTGTCTATGGATGCCCCTATTTTTTTTGGAGGAGTAAATGTATACCTTCAACAGAAGCTTGAGTTATTTCGTAAAACACCCAGATGGGTAGACAGCCTTTTTGATAACCGTGCATTGCTTGAAAAGGTTTCCAAAAAAGCAGGCATAACAAGCGCAAGAGAACTGGGCGAAACAACCATTTCCATGCTTAAGGGTGAAGAAGGGTACCAGACCAAGGAACTTGACAGGCTTCTGGATTGGTTTTCACGGGATTTTATAAAGACGGATATAATTATTCTTTCCAATATTCTTCTGGGCGGCCTTGCTGGGGTCCTGAAAAAAGGCCTTGGCATTCCTGTGATCTCCTTCCTGCAGGATGAGGAGGGATTTGTTGACGGGCTTGGAGAACCTTACAGCTCGGAGGCATGGGAACTGTTGAACCGGTGTTCAAAGGAGATAGACGGGTTTATATCAGTTAGCAGAGCCTATTCAAAACGCATTGCACCAAGGCTGGGTCTTGATGAAAAGCAGATAGATACGGTTTATATTGGAATAGATATAAATGAATTCAGGCCTGCCGAATTTCCGGCTGACAATCCGGTCATCGGTTTTCTATCGCGCATGTGTCCCCAAAGAGGACTGGATACACTGGTGGAGGCCTTTATCTTGATAAGACAGATGAAAGGACTTGAAAACTGCCGCTTACAGATCTGCGGCGGTAAATCACAGGCCGATGAACCCTTTTTAAGGAATCTGCGGAGCCGGCTTGAAAACGCAGGTGCATTGATGGATGTGACATTTATGCCGGAGTTTCTGGGGGAAGGCAGAAGAGAGTGGTTAAGAGAACTCACCGTTTTGTGTGTTCCTGAAAAGGAAGAAGTAGCCTACGGCCTGTTCGCGATGGAGGCACAGGCAGCGGGTGTGCCTGTAGTGGTTCCCAGGATGGGTATACTCCCTGAGATGATTGAACTTACCGGCGGCGGGGTGCTGGTGGATTTTAATTCCCCAAGATTTTATGCAGAAGTACTTGCACCATTGCTGCTTGATACTGCCTTTGCGCATGAGCTGGGGAAAAAGGGGCGCAGGGGCATTGAGGAACATTTTAACATCAAAAAGACAGCAGCTAACCTGGTCGGCCTTCTTGAAAGAATTATTAAGGAGGCTTAAAGATTGGAAAAAAGCAAAGAGCAAAGGGCATAGGGCCGTGAGGAAAGAGAAAAGAGAAAATAAAATGTTGATACAATTATAAAAAATTGTACTTAGTACATTTGAGTCATCCCCGCGCCCGTCCTCCGCAGCAGGCTACTGCGGAGGATGGACAGGCGGGGATCCAGTATTTCTTAAAAGATGTAGATTTCCGCCTTCGCGGGAATGACATGTTTGGTGACTTTTTATGAGACCGACAATAGTAGCTTTTCATTCTTACCGCCACGAACTATGCCCTATGCGCCATGCAGGTTTTTATTTTTTTTGAGGATAACCGATGCTGGAACTAATTGACATAACAAAGGGCTATGGCAGCCCTGATTTGCCCGGATTTGTGCCTGTCCTGAACTCACTCAACCTTAAACTTCAGGATATGGAGTCTATTGCCGTGCTTGGCCCGTCAGGATGCGGAAAGAGCACTCTCCTTAATATAATCGGTGCCCTGGATAAACCATCAAAGGGCAAGGTCATTTTTATGGGACAGGATCTTACTGCCCTTGATGAATCTGTCCTTGCCCGTATCCGTAATAAGGAGATCGGCTTTGTATTTCAGATGCATCACCTTTTGCCCCACTGTACTGTTCTCGAAAATGTGCTGATCCCCACACTTGCATACCCGGAAAAAAAACGGAGCAGTGCATTCAAAGAAAGGGCAGCAGGGCTTATAGAAAGGATGGGGATTAGTGACTGTATCAACAGGCGCCCTGGTGAGATTTCAGGGGGGCAGCGGCAAAGGGCGGCAGTGGCAAGGGCATTGATCAATTCTCCAAAACTGCTCCTGGCTGATGAACCAACCGGATCACTTGATCATGAGACAGCCGTAAGCGTGATAGATCTCCTGATTGACCTTAACCGCACAGAGAATATAACCCTTGTTGTTGTGACCCATGCAGATGACCTGGCACAAAAGTTTTGCAGGATTTTAACTATTAATAACGGCCAGCTTACAGATGGGAAATAATCTTGTTCAGAGAATATCAGCCGGGGCAGGCAGGATGACAATTTTAAAGCTTACCATAAAAAGCCTTTTATTTTATTACCGGATGAATATCGCTGTTGTTCTGGCAGCGACAGTTGCTACAGCAACACTTACCGGGTCACTGCTTGTAGGCGACTCTGTAAAGCAGACACTGAAGTATGCCTTTAACGCGAGGCTTGGTAAGATCGGATATGCTGTATCACCCGGAGAAAGGTTTTTTACAGAGGGATTGAGTCATCGGCTTATAAAACAGGGCATTGAAACCGCCCCTGTGCTGAGTCTCCCTGGAATGGTAACACGCGGTGACGGGGCCATACGCGTAAACCGGGTAAATGTCCTTGGTGTTGATGACAGGTTTTTCAATATGTCCCCTGCAGGAAAGGCACCTGGACCCCTAAATGATGAAACTGTATTGATAAACACGGCCATTGCAGGACGGCTTGTATCAGGAACAGAGGGTGTTAATGAGGTGGTGCTGCGTTTTGATAACCCATCGTTCATATCACGCAATATTGTGCTTGCTCCATTAAAGGACAGCACAGTATCAGTGCGTCTTCCTGTATCAGGTATAGTGGATGACATGCATTTTGGGCGCTTCAGCCTCGAATCCAATCAGGCTGAACCATTGAATATTTTTGTTCCTATTTTATGGCTTCAGAGAGAGATCAAGCGAAAAGGGGCTGCAAACCTGCTTCTGATCAAAAATGATTTTTTAAAATATGATGCAGCTAAACTGGATCAGGCAATTTCATCTGAATGGCAGCTTTCCGATGCAGGGGCAGAGCTTAAGGCCATTGGGGAAAAAGCCATCGAGCTTACCAGTTCAAGGGTCTTTATTGATACATCTCTTTCAGATGCAGCCCTTAAGGCTGAACCAAATGCCATGCCTGTCCTGACCTATTTTGTAAATCAACTTAAGGCCGGAAACAGGGTTACCCCATATTCCATGGTTACAGCAGCAGAAAGAAAAGGGCTATTCAATAACATATTCCCTGAAGGTATGAAGGATGATGAGATTGTAATAAATGATTGGCTGGCAGATGATCTTGAAGTAAAGGTCGGTGATCTTATTACTCTTAAATATTTCAGACCAGACGGCTGGCAGAAACTTGAGGAGGCACAGCGATCCTTCAGGATATGCCGTGTTATACCTATTGAAGGGGCTGCGGCAGATAGATCTCTTACGCCCGATCTCCCGGGGCTCTCTGATGCTGAGAATTGCAGCGAATGGGATCCC
>CAZSZQ010000163.1:0-8272 GCA_964610475.1 uncultured Desulfatiglans sp. | reverse complement strand
TACCTCAAATATTCAAAGGCAGAGGATTGGGAGATACTTCCTCCTGATGACCGCATAAGCAGGCAGGATCTGATCGATGCAGGAAACCAGTATTTTGACTACGTATTTATGGACAAGGGCATCAGGCCGCCCTTTGGACATATCCCATGTGCAAGGCTTGAGGGAGGGGCATATACCAACCCGAAGGGTGAAGAAAAGGATACATGCTGGATACCAGGCCCTCTGGGAGAACTTCCTATTGTCGGAAGAACCTTTGTGGTTGATGAAGATATGGGTACGGTTAATGTCTTCTGCAGGTTCGGTGCATATAAAAACGGTATGCCTGATTCTCACACTTTCAGACTGGTAAAGGGAAAATACAAATGGATTCACACATTAAGTGTTAACCTCACGGATCAACCTTTAGCTGTCCCGGATAATGCCCCCGGTGTTCCTGAGTCACATTGAGCTGTTTCTTTTTGAAAGGTATTATTTTTGCAGGGGCGGGCCTCTTGGTACGACGCAGCCTTGGCGTAGGCGGCTGTGTCCGCCCAATCGGATCTTGTCTCTAGATATTTATGACGCTGAAGATAAATATAAATCATTTACTTATATTACAGGAGGATTACCCGTGGACAAAGAATTTACCAGAAGAGAGATAATCGGCGCCGGATTGGGGGTTGCCGCTGTTGCACTGGCAGGGGCAGCCATTTCTACAACAGCCGCTGCCCAGGAGGCACCTGCCTCGAATGCCGGGGTAAATACAGCAGCCGGTTTAAGCGAGTTCAATAAATATGGTGAGGAACTTGAAAACGGACTGGTCTTAAGGACATCACCCATTGCAGTAAAGATGCTCGAAAAGGAGGAGAATATACCAAAAGGGGCATTCAGGCCAAAAAGAGACGGCGGCTATCACATTGCCCAGTGCCAGGCATTCGGTATGTCAAGGCGGGAAGGGAAAACCGTGGCCATGTTAAAGGAAGATCACTGGTGCCCCACAGCCATGATGTCCTATGGAATGGTTCCAAAGCCATCCGGCGGTTTTTTTAGTGAGGCATATATGAGTTTTGATACGGGAAAATATATAGGGATTGTCACCGCACCCCTTAAGAGCGCCGCGTATATCCCGGATGTAGTCATGATCTACATGAATCCTGCCCAGTTGAGAGGGGTTCTTCTACCCATGAACTTTAGCGGTTCTGATCAGGTAAAGACTGAGTTGTTTCTCCCCTCATGCGGTCATGCGGTTGTAGACCCCATGAAGACCGGAAAATATGTGGTGGTGCTCCCTGATCCGGGAGAATACCAGAGAGGGCTTGCAACAGAGGATGAAATGATACTCTCTGTGCCGCGTGAGAAGATGAAGGAATTCATGGCAAGCCTCAAGAGGGGCGGCAAGATGTATTCTCACAGGGAACAATACATGTCTATGCACCCCGATTTTGAACAGCCCCAGTTCTATAAGGATATGTTCAAATCATGGGGGCTTGATACGGAATAGTAAATATCAATCAACCAGGCTATATAACAGCTCAATCTCCTCTTTCCATATGGATTCATCAGGAGTCTCAAGAATCATAGGGAGATTATCAAATATCGGATTATTCATAATAAACCTGAAGGGCTCCATACCGAGGAGCCCTTTGCCTATACTTTCATGCCTGTCCACCCGGCTTCCATGTGTTTTTTTTGTACCGTTCAAGTGAAGGGCCTTCAGGTATTTCATGCCCACTACCCTGTCGAATTCCTTGAGTGTGGTGGTGAAGGCATAATCTGTCTTGATATCATATCCTGCGGCATAGGTGTGGCAGGTATCCAGGCAGACCCCTATGCGGGCATTATCCTTAACATTAGAGATTATACGGGCAAGGTGCTCGAACCTGTTACCCATGTTGGTGCCCTGGCCTGCTGTGTTTTCTATTACTGCCATAACCCCCTTTGTCTGACCAAGGGCAAGGTTGATGGATTCGGCGATCCTGTCAAGGCATTTTTCAGGATCAATCTTGCCAAGATGACTCCCCGGATGAAAATTAAGATATTTAAGCCCAAGCTGCTCACAACGATTCATCTCGTCAAGGAATGCGGCCCTTGATTTTGCAAGGCCATCTTCATCAGGGCTCCCCAGGTTGATCAGGTAGCTGTCATGTGGAAGTATATATCTTGAATCAAATCCCAGGGTCAGGCATGCCTCCTTGAATTTAACGATATTATCAGGAGTCAGGGGTTTTGAGACCCATTGCCTCTGGTTCCTGGTGAACAGGGCAAATGCCTTTGCCCCGATATTTGCTGCGTTTTGAGGGGCATTTTCTACTCCTCCAACTGTACTTACATGGGCGCCTATATATTTCATTTTTTATTCAACCTCATTTTCGGGTAATTAAAAGAGGTAGACTCTTTCAAACTTGAAGGGTATTGTCAATATAGTCGTTCCTTCCTGTATTTTTCATATTAAAATTAAATATTGTTCAACTTGACCGTCTTCGATGATTTCATTATAATTTCATCAGCCTTTAAGAAGGGATGCTTTTCCTTTAAAATGTAATAACTCCTTTTCACGAGGAAACCATGAAACAGGCTGATGATCAAATAAAAAAAACCATTGGTGAATACCCTGAAAAAAGTCCCTTGCAGAAGCTAAAGGAAATAAATGAAGCACTGAAAAAGCTGGGATGTAAAAATCAATCCGAAGAATCAGACAGAATATATCGTAAGATCGTTGGCAGGCGCTGATAATGGACTTTGAAAAATTATTGTTAATGCTTTCGGATAGAGGGGTAAAATTCATTGTTGTTGGTGGTGTCGCCTGTGCATTAAACGGTTTTGTCAGGGCTACAGATGATCTGGATATCCTGATAGAAGCTTCTGAAAAAAACATTGGCCTGATGTTAAGGGTCTTAAAGGGGTGGGGAAACGGCTATGCAGGCGAACTTGAAGAGGCTGACTTTCCAGCATCACCCGGAGCAGTAAGGCTTATAGAGGATTTTCCACTTGATATTTTTACTATACTCAATGAAAAAACTTACAATGATTTATTACCTGATACTTG
Organism: uncultured Desulfatiglans sp.; assembly: GCA_964610475.1. Taxonomy (GTDB): domain Bacteria; phylum Desulfobacterota; class DSM-4660; order Desulfatiglandales; family HGW-15; genus JAAZBV01. The sequence continues at coordinate 5,247 of CAZSZQ010000163.1, read as the reverse complement.
CATGTCAGCGCAGGGAATAAAATACCTGAACAAGGCTGCACTGATTGATATCAAAAAAAGCTCCTTCCGTGAGAAAGATAAGATTGATGTGCTGGCATTGCAGAAGCTTGGCGATTAAGGTCAAGCCATTATCTCAATTTAAATTTATTCACAAATATTTCATTATCCGTTCATACTCATTTCACAGGATGATTTTAACATCCTGTCAAATTAGTAAAAAGGTTTAACAGGTAAGTATTTATATCAACGAAAAAAATAATAGCGACACATAATATCAGGAGGCTATATGGCAGTAAATAGCAGGATTCGTTATATATCCCTTTTGTTTTTAATCATATCATTTTATTTACCTGGACCGATGTTTACAGCCCAATCAGTTCAGCCAGGAGAGCCCCTCCAGATATTAAACATAACCCCGGATGGTGAAGATGTGCCAACTACTGACAAGATTGTCTTCCAGTTCAACAGGGCAGTTGTCCCGATAGGTGCAATGGACAGGAAGGCATCCGAGATACCTATAACAATAACCCCTCAAGTCAAAGGCCGCTGGCGGTGGCTCAACACCTCTACACTGGCATTTATGCTTAATGATGATTCACCACTCAAACCTGCAACCAGGTATGAGATAGAGGTAAATCCCGGTATAAAGGCAGAGGATGGCGCGACCATGATTGGAGCTGTCAGACACACTTTTATTACAGAGCGGCCAAAGGTTGTTTATACATGGTTCAGGCATTGGAGGTCTCCATCCTTTCCTGTTATAAGGGTAACCTTTAATCTCCCTGTCACGCAGAATTCTGTGGAAAAACACCTTTATATACAGCAGGGCTGGCAAAAAGAAGGTAGGGTTAACGTCAATGCGGAGCCTGATAAGGCTGAAAAGGTTCTTCCTGAATTTCTACCACTTCCCGGTGAGGAGGGCATGGCCCTTGTTATCCCGGAAGAGGTGCCTGAAGAACAGACATTAGAAGAGGGATCCTTATTTGATGAATTATACAACTATATTGTTGGTCTCTTTTCGGACGAGCCAGAGGTGAAAAAAAAGACCGCTATACCAAAGAAAAACAACTCGGGGCCTCAGCGTGTGTGGCTTATTTCACCGGAAAAGGAGCTCGGGCAGGATGTAACTGTATCACTCAGGGTTGAAGCAGGGCTTGAATCAGATCCGGGTACTCAAAAAAGTGTTGAAGAGAAGGAGTTGCTATCATTTGCTACCTTTCCGGAATTCTCTTTTAACGGTCTTGAATGTTTTGACAATAACAATGACAGAGTTTCCATAAGCAGCGATAGTAATTTTTCAGGGACAAACCTTTGTAACCCCATGCAGCCAATTATGCTTGTATTTTCCTCACCGGTTATAAAATCGGAGATCAAAAAGAATGTAAACTTCAAGCCTGCATTACCAGTTGAAGAGGGAGACAGCACAGGGGATGATGATTACTCCCAACTGAACAGGCCCTACAGTAGAGATCAGCTATATTATTCATATGTGCCCAGGCTCCTTAAGGCAGCACAGAATTATGAGATTAATATTGGAACTAACCTTCGTGATGAATTCGGCCGCACCCTAAAGGCACCAATAAAAATAAGGTTTGCCACAGACCACAGGCCACCTGATTATCAGCTTGCCAACCCCATAGCTATACTTGAAAAACAGGTGGATACGGATATGCCTGTTTATGTAACAAATCTTGATAAATTTACAATTTTCTATGACCGGCTAACGGCACAGGCTAAGGATACCGGTCTCAATAAGGATCTGCAATTACCCCAAATAAAGGATCTTTCTGTAAAACTCCCGATGCAGGTAAGGGATATGCTGGGGAATGAATCGGGTGTGGTTACTGGTTCTGTTGATATCAGCCCTTATATCAAAAAGTGGGGGGATGATAATAAATTTTTTGCAGAAGTGACGCCTTTCCAGGTGCATGTGAAGGTGGGCCATTTTAATACTATTGTATGGGTAACAGATCTTGCCACAGGTAATCCGGTTAATAATGCAGATGTGAGTATATTCAGGGCACCTGCCAAGACCCTTATAGATGCTCCTGATATCCTTATAAGTGGCACTACCGATTCCAGTGGTGTTGCACGCCTTGAAGGACTGGAAAAATTGGATCCTGATACAAAATATATATACGGGTATGGCAGTTCCAATGAGATATTCTATACAAAGGTAGAAAAGGGGGGAGAAATGGCGCTTCTCCCTATGGACTACAATTTCCTCATGAACACATACAACGCATCACATTATACAGTATACTCCTCGTCAAGGGAAAAATATGGGTACATACGTGCATGGGGTACAACGGCACAGGGTGTGTACAAGGCAGGGGACACTATCCAGTACAAGATATATGTGAGAAATCAGGATAATTTAAAATTAATCGCAGCACCGGATAAGTCATATTCCCTGAAGGTTATTGACCCGATGGATAAGAATGTGTATGAGCTGAAGGATATCTCCCTGTCAAATTTTGGTGCATTTGACGGTGAATTCACAGTGCCGGAAACAGGGGCAGTGGGCTGGTACCGCTTTGAACTCTCCGCATCATATACAAAGATGACCTGGGAACCAATGATGATTCTGGTAAGTGATTTTACCCCATCCCCGTTCAAGGTAACAACTGATCTGAACGGGAAGCAATTCAGACCGGGTGACATGATCAACATTTCCACCATTGCAAAACTTCATGGAGGCGGCCCTTATACGGATGCATCAGCAAGGGTTACAGTTACCCTTAGTAAAACCGATTTCATCCCAAGTGACCCCTCTGCAAAGGGCTTTTTCTTTTACAGTTATACCCCTGAAACACGGGGTGAGGTTACCCTTGCTCAGAAGGAGGGGATAATTAACGATAAAGGAGTTCTGGTGACACAGCTCAAGATCCCTGAGAGCACTGTATATTTTGGTAAACTCAGCATTGAGAGTGCGGTAAGGGATGACAGGGGAAAATATATCTCAGCAAGAAGCAATGCGGATTATGCATCAAGAGAGAGGTTTGTTGGTCTGAGATCAGACACCTGGATTTTAAAACAGGGGGAAACCTCCTCTGTAGAGTTCATCGTTGTTGATGAAAAAGGTAAACCCTTGAAGGGGATACCGGTTACAATCAGTGTCGAATACAGGGAAACAAAGGCATCAAGGGTAAAGGGGGCAGGAAACGCATACCTGACACAGATGAACACCAAATGGATTGAAGATGATAAGCGGGTAGTATCATCCGAGGATAAAGGGGTGGAGTTCAGTTTCACCCCCGGAAATGCAGGCGGTTTTCGGATAACCGCTGCTGTAAAGGATTCAAAAGGAAGGGAGCACAGTACCAGGCTCGAAAAATGGGTAGCAGGCAGGGGTGTGGTCCTGTGGGAGGATGACAACAAAAACGGCCTCGATATAGTCGCTGAAAAGAATGAATACGGAGTAGGTGAAAAAGCCAGGTATATGGTTAAGAACCCGTTCCCTGGTGCAAAGGGGCTTATCACCATAGAAAGGTATGGAACAATAAAACACTGGGTGCAGACTCTTGAAACAGCTACGCCCATTATAGAATTTGAAATCGAAAAGGATTTTGTGCCCGGATATTATCTGTCCGTGGTTGTGGTGTCGCCGAGAGTTGATAAGCCCCTGGGCGAAAACGATGTAGACCTTGGAAAACCCGCATTTCGAATGGGATATGTTCAGGGAAACGTATCAGATCCTTACAAGCAGGTGTCTGTAAAGGCAACTCCTGAAAAGGATACATATAAACCGGGAGACAGGGTAAAAGTAAACCTTCAGGCATCATACCGGAAAGAGACTATTGATGAGCCGGTGGAATTTGCAGTGGCTGTACTTGATGAGGCGGTACTCGACCTCCTCATAAGGGGCATAGACTATTTTGACCCATACAAGGGTTTCTATGAACTGGAAAGCCTGGACATGCTTAATTACAGCCTGATCATGCAGCTTGTAGGCCGCCAGAAGTTTGAAAAAAAGGGGGCAGACCCTTCTGGTGATGGCGGGGGAGACCTGGGGTTAAGGAATCTGTTCAAGTTTGTTAGTTACTGGAACCCATCAATCAAGGCGGATGATAATGGAAGTGCCAGCATAGAATTTACGGTACCGGATAATCTTACAGGGTGGCGCATACTGGTAATGGCGGTCACACCGGGTGAAAGGATGGGCCTTGGTCAGGGCAGGTTCAATGTGAACAAGCCAACAGAGATAAGGCCAGTAATGCCGAACCAGGTTACAGCGGGTGACAGCTTTGAGGCAGGCTTTAGCGTCATGAACCGGACAGACGCAGAACGTGAACTTGATGTAAACATTACAGCAAGGGGCGCGATTAGTACCAGTAAAGAAGGTCGCCATTTGAAATCCACCCTTAAGGTAAAGGTGAAGCCGTATAAGCGAGTAAACGTTTTTATTCCAATAAAGAGCAAAGGCGAGGGCAAGATAAAATTTATTGCACGAGCAGGGGATACAATCGATCAGGACGGGGCAATATTTGAACTTGATGTACGCAAAATGGCCAGCCTTGAGACTTCCGCAACATATGGCACGGCTGATTCTGAAACAGTCATTGAGTCATTGAAGTTTCCTGACAATATAAGAACCGATACAGGGGATGCATTTGTAAACCTCTCGCCCACGGTTATTGGGAACCTTGAGGGGGCATTTGGATATCTGCGTGATTATCCATACGGCTGCTGGGAACAGAAGATTACAAAGGCAGTAATGGCATCCCATTATATCAAACTTAAAAAGTACATGACTCCTGACTTTGAGTGGAAGGATGCCGTTAGAATCCCTGATGCGTTGCTTGCGCTCGCTGCCAATTACCAGGCTCCATCTGGCGGCATGTCCTTTTATGTGCCGCAGGAGCAGTATGTTTCACCATACTTAAGCGCATACACGGCGGTTGCATTCAACTGGCTGAAGGAGCGGGGATACAAAGTGCCTGAGACTGTGGAAAAGCGCCTCTATGAGTATCTTGAAACCATGCTCAGGAAGGATGTAGCCCCGGACTTTTATACCAGGGGCATGACCTCAACAGTAAGGGCGGTTGTGCTTGCAGCCCTTGCACAAAAGGAGAGACTAACCCTGGATGACCTGAACCGGTATTATCCCCATGTTAAGGAGATGGATATGTTTGGTAAAGCCCACTTTCTTATTGCCGCATCGCTTCTTAAGGGTGCAGAAGAGGTGGAAAAAGAGGTCTTTAATATGATCATCTCACAGGCTGACCAGACAGGGGGCAAGTTTAT
>CAZSZQ010000162.1:0-8275 GCA_964610475.1 uncultured Desulfatiglans sp. | reverse complement strand
CCATGTCATAAATCTGTTTTATGTTGAACAGAAACCAGGGGTCGATTGCAGAGAGCTCGTTGATCCTCTCTATTGTAAGACCTTTCTTAAATGCCTCACGTATGAAAAAGAGTCTTCTGGAATTCGGATTTATCAACCCCTCTTCTATCTCATGCAGGTCATATGTATCCTCTACACCCTCTGTATCAGACCCAAGGCCGAATCGCCCTGTCTCAAGGGACCTTATCGCCTTCTGTAAGGACTCCTTGAATGTCCTTCCTATGGACATGGTTTCACCAACTGATTTCATGGATGTGGTAAGTCTATCTAAAGCCCCGGGGAATTTTTCAAATGTAAACCGGGGTATCTTTACTACACAGTAGTCAATGGTTGGCTCAAAGGCTGCGCGTGTTTCACGTGTGATATCATTGGCAAGTTCATCCAGGGTATACCCCACAGCAAGCTTTGCAGCAATCTTTGCAATAGGAAAGCCTGTTGCCTTTGAGGCCAGGGCTGAACTCCTCGAAACCCTGGGGTTCATCTCGATTACGACCATTTCTCCTGTTTTGGGGTGTATGGCAAACTGTATATTGGAACCGCCTGTCTGCACCCCAATTTCACGGATAATATCTATGGCCGCATCACGCATCATCTGATACTCACGGTCTGTAAGTGTCTGGGCAGGAGCAACAGTAATGCTGTCACCGGTATGAACACCCATCGGGTCAAAGTTTTCTATGGAGCATATGATAACCACATTATCTTTAAAGTCCCTCATCACCTCAAGCTCATACTCCTTCCAGCCGATAAGGGATTCCTCGATGATGATCTCAGATATCATGCTTGCATCAAGGCCGGTACTGGCAATACTCTCCATCTCTTCACGGTTGTAGGCAATACCACTACCTATCCCGCCAAGGGTGAAGCTTGCCCTTATTATAAGCGGGTATCCAATCCGCTCGGCCACCTCCCTTGCCTGATCCATGTTCCTGACAATACCGTTCTTAGGCACCCTGAGATTGATCTTATGTATTGCATCCCTGAACTTCTCCCGGTCTTCTGCCTTCTGTATAACAGGTATGGAGGCACCTATAAGCTCAATACCGAGCCTTTCAAGTATACCTGTTTCAGCCACCTTAACAGCAGTATTAAGACCGGTCTGCCCGCCAAGGGTGGGGAGGATTGCCTGGGGTCTTTCTCTCTCAAGAATCTTAATAACAATCTCGGGTGTAATAGGTTCAATATAGGTGCGATGCGCTGTTTCAGGGTCTGTCATAATGGTTGCAGGGTTACTGTTAATAAGCACAACCTCATAACCCTCTTCCTTAAGTGCCTTGCATGCCTGTGTGCCGCTGTAATCAAATTCGCAGGCCTGACCTATCACAATAGGGCCTGAACCTATGATCAATATCTTTTTTATGTCTGTTCTTTTAGGCATGGGAGTGTTTTCTAGTACATATAAAATGGTTTCTAAATAATTTCATCCAATATTATTAATAGTTGCTCCTAATTTATCGGCTCAAGGCACAGGGTGCAGGGCACAGGGAAAAACCTTGCGCCTTGAGCCCTGCGCCTTGCGCCATTTTTCATCTTCTTGCCTCTTCCATCATCCCTGTAAATTTCTTAAACAGGCACTCCGTATCATGGGGGCCGGGTGAGGCCTCCGGGTGGTACTGTACTGAAAACAGGGGTAACCTTTTATGAAACAGTCCCTCTACTGTGTTGTCATTTAGATTAATGTGACTGATCTCAATATCCTGGTCTTTTAATGAATCCATGTCTACGCAGAATCCGTGATTCTGGGAGGTAATATCCACCTTGCCGGTCAGTATATCCTGCACAGGCTGATTCCCGCCCCTGTGTCCAAATTTCAGCTTATAGGTCGCACCGCCAAGTGATAATCCAAGGAGCTGGTGACCCAGGCATATCCCGAATATGGGTTTTTTACCAATCAACTCTTTTATCGTTTGAACCGCATATGTAACAGCAGCAGGATCACCCGGCCCATTGCTTAAAAAGATGCCATCCGGCCTTAGCTTATTGATAGTCTCAGAATCAGTACTGGCCGGGACAATAAGGATATTGCAGTTATTCTTTTCAAGAGACCTTAAGATATTGTATTTTACACCGTAGTCTATGGCAACAACCCGCCATTTGCCGTTATTGATAGGCCATACAAATTTATCAAGACCACCGGTGATTTCAACCGGTTTACCCTTTAACCAGATCATGGGTGTTTTACAGGTAACATATTTTACAAGATCCATACCCTTCATATCAGGGGCATTCCTGGCCACCTCGGCAAGCTCTGCCGGATCAGTAATGCTGGTAGATATGGCGCCTCTCATGGCCCCTTTCACACGGATATGCCTTGTAAGCGCTCTTGTATCTATACCCTCAATGCCCGGTATATTTGCATCCTGCAGATAATCCTTGAGTGTGGATTCTGAACGCCAGTTGCTGGACATCTCCTGATATTCCTTAACCACCAGAGCCTTTACCTGTATTCTGTCCGATTCTATATCATCATGGTTTATTCCATAGTTACCGATAAGCGGATAGGTCATGGTAACGATCTGTCCGCAATAAGAGGGATCAGTAAGGATCTCCTGATACCCTGACATGCTTGTATTAAAGACCACTTCCCCGGCGGTCTCAATTTCTCCTGTGAAAGAGCGGCCATAAAAGAGTGTGCCATCTTCCAGTGCTAACAAGGCTTTCATAACAGATAGTACCTGCATTGTTTAATTGTTAGTATTAATAATTTTATTGACATCTACACATTCCACCTAATAGATTGAACCCCTGTTTTTGCCGTGGATAATAATCCCCGATAATGACCATTACAGACAGGAAATGGAGATAGAGTATGAAAAAGATCGAGGCAATAATAAAGCCATTCAAGCTTGAAGAGGTTAAGGAAGCAATAATGGAACTGGGTATAATGGGCATGACCATCTCCGAAGTCAAGGGATTTGGCCGCCAGAAAGGGCACAAGGAGATATACAGAGGTGCCGAATATACTGTTGATTTTCTGCCAAAGATAAAAATTGAGGTTGTAGTTGATACGGCAATGGTGCAGGATGTTATTGATGCAATCATCAAGACAGCAAATACAGGCCAGATAGGTGACGGCAAGATCTTCGTACTGCACATTGAAAAGGCAATAAGGATCAGAACCGGTGAAGAAAACGAGAACGCCCTGTAAATTTTATATCGATTCAATCTATATTTACCTGCCAATCTGAATTACTGCCCATTCTTCCTGATCATCCAGCATCAGCAATAATGGGCAAGACTATACCCGGTAAAACCTCTTATTACACCCCCCACTCTTCAAGACCATCCTCTTCCATGTGGCCCGATTTCGTGGGGGCAATCCTGCAATACACCTCAAGCGGGCTTTTTTTCTGCCCGTTCACTTTCAGGAGATCATTTTCTATGGATATCCCGAACAGCCTTTCATTTTCCTTTAGAAAAGGAAGAATCAGTTCCCAGTCTTTTTCATCAAGAGCATATACCTCTCCGCCGTTAAGCTGCTCCCTGTCTATTGTCCGGTACGGGTCACGCACATATATGGCCCCGCCTGAGGCAAGAGAAAACAGGTTGGAGCCGGGATAAGGCGCATCAAGCGGTACAACCCTGCCATCATCATCAAAAGTAACCCCGTTTAAAACAACAAAACCCCCGCCATTATGGGGATCACCTGCCATAAAGGATTCTGCAAGATAATCAAGACATGTGCCGTTTATTACAACCCTTGGTTTGCCTACAGCATTTATGAGGGGTCTTCCGGCGGCATTACCCATAATGTAAACTTCGCCGCCTTTTGCACCGTACATGAATGTCTGACCGGTATGGCCGTAGACAACCACTTTACCTGACTTCATGATCTGCCCGACCTGATCCTGCGCGTTTCCATGCACACAGATGGTAAGGCCGTCAATACCGGAGGCCAGGTAGTCCCCTGAATTACCATAGATATCTATCTTCACACCGCCTGATTCAGGCCCGAGGCCGCACCCATGAAAGCGCTGCCCTTTAAGGCCGAACACGACAAACCTTCTCCAACCCCTGAAATATGCCTCGGTTAGTAGCCTGCTGTCACGTTCATCACCTTCAGGAGGAAATAGTTCCGCATCTATGACAAGCACCTTTTCATCATAATCCGGCCCCCTGAAAAATGACCTGCTCTCCCAGTCAATAAGCCTGTAGGCACTTTTTCTGGCCCTGTTTTCAAGGTTCGGCAGAGCCTTAAAGATATTCTCAAGGGTATGATTCATCATCTGAAGTATGGATCGCCGCTTCTTGTCACCTGTCGGATAACGCATATCTATCAGTTTAGTGATCGCACTTATGGCCACACCAAGGTGTGCATCATTTTTCCGTGACCATTTCTTGAGCTCTTTAAAGCAATCCATAAGGTCTGCATAATCCCATTTCAGGACGCCTTCCCTGATATACTCAAAAAGAAGATCAGGCTGCTGATGTTCAAAAAACCTTGAGACATTGAACTTTTCCCTGTTATCCTCCTCCATCGAGTAATAGACCCGCCCAGGCAGGTATGGGACCTTTTCCTTCTCAGGAATGATCTCATGACCAAATTTATCAACGCAGGTAAGCTCTCGCTCGGTTGAGCCGGGTCTCTTTTCATCAAGGTTAAATATAAAAGAACCGCCATCCGTATGGCTTCCTCCCCTTGCGTTCCAGTATATGTCTGCAACAGTGCCTATCCTTGGGTCTTCATCAGAAAGACTCATAAGGGTTGCATCGATTGCCTGCTGCTCAGAACAGATAAGGCCCACCTGGACCTGGCCTTCATGCAGGGCAAACACCTGGGGCCTGAGCATTGCGGTGTCTGTAATCCCTATCAGTTGCAGCCTATCATTTTCAGTATCATTCCTGGCAATGATAAAAAACCACGGGCCGTCAGGTGAACCGTGTATATGGGCTGCCTGAATAGCCCTGTATATCCCCTGCTTTTCAGGAGAAAGTTTGTCAAAGTCCCTTTCCATTGTCGGGGCAAGTGCCTCAATAACATACTCAAGGGGGTATCCATAGATCCTGCTGTATAAATCAAACAACTGGGCCGAGACCTCGGTATCGGTTAAAAACCTCGGATAAATATTCCTCTGTTTCAGGTACTCACTCACAGAGTGATAATTTGCAAAGTCGCCATTATGCACTAGTGCCTCGTTCATGCCTATAAATGGGTGTGCGCCGGCCGGGTGCCATACCTTTCCCCTGGTGGGGTATCTCTGGTGGGCAATCCAGATATTAGCCTTGAAATCATCAAGCTGGTAATACCTTACCACCTCTTCTGCATATCCGACTACCTTGAGTATAAAAAAGTTACGTCCATGAGACAGCACAAATGCCCTCTGCCGACCAGTAGCATCATAATATTTAGTATTGATCCTGGTGCTGTTCTGGTAAACAAATTCATCTTCCACCTGCCTCTCTGCCATGGCGCCAAGGTTGTTTTTCTCCTTGAATTCCTTGAGAATAGCGGGTTTTACCCTGATAAAAAATCTCCATACATCAGGCGGTTTTACAAGAAGGCCGGGGACATCCCTGTAGTCATCGATCCTCGGTATCTTCTCAGAAAAATCCACATTGAAAAAGGGTTTTATAAAGCTGTTTTCTATCTCCCTTATCACATCATCTTCAAGAACCGCGATCTGAAGGATATAGCTTTCCTTCAGGATTTCAGGCGAGACACCAAGCATCCTGTGGTCAAAACCCATTGCGGCAATACCGCCGCCACGGCCGTTTCCACGGTTATGCATCTGTCTTGAGGGCTCAAAGATGTGCTTTCCGCGAACAGGGATGCTGCATGCAAAACCAGTTACACCACAACCCCCTTCCGCTTCAGTCTCGAAGACATGATTAGATGGAAGATCGTAAATAAGCTCTCTTCTCGATTTTATAATGTTATCTATAAGTTTATAAGACATAGTAACCCAATAAGAAGGTATACGGTTTACGGTGTACGGTTTGAGGTAAAGGCTTTTTTCCTCTTTTCTATTTCCTCTTTTCTCTTTCCTATAACCTATTACCCATTACCTATTATCTGTTATTATTTATTAATATAATCCAAATGAACCAGCACATCCTTCCTGCCAACCAGTTCCTTTATGCTCTTCATACCCAGCCTCTTGAGAATACGAATTATCTCCTTTCTCCAGGCCAGGAACATATTTACTATCCGCTGGGTGCCCCAGTCATTTTTCATAAGCTGTACCAGCTCCGTATCGGTTGTTGCAATGCCCCTGGCGCATCCCCTGCCGCTTTCACATTTGTGGCAGCGGATACATTCAAGGGCTACCATATCCGAGGTACCTGTACATACGCCGTCTGCCCCAAGGGCAATGATCTTCACTACATCATGGGGTGTCCTTATTCCTCCACTAGCAATTACTGTAACCTTGTCCCTTACTCCTTCATCAATTAAAAACTGATGAATCTTTGGAACCGCATACTCTATTGGCATGGCGATATTCTTTTTTGCTATCTCAGGCGCTGCGCCTGTGCCGCCGTAGCTGCCATCAAGGTGGATAATGTGTGCACCGGCATAATAACTCCCAACCGCCACCATATCCACGTCAGTGGGGGTTGAGACCTTTACTGACACAAGGGCCTTTGGATTAATTGCCTTTATCCAGTCCACATGCTTTTTATGGTCTTCGACCGAATAGACGCTGTGAAACGGAAATGGAGAAAAAAGCGGAAAACCCGCCACTGCCTCGCGCATCCTTGCCACACCTGGTGTTACCTTGTCAGACAGGAGATGCCCTCCCAGACCTGGTTTTGCGCCCTGGGCATATTTGAATTCCACCACCCTTACACGCTGGATGGTTTCCTCCCTCACACCAAAAAGGCCAGTTGCAACCTGTGTTATGACATTGTCATCATAGGGCTTAAGCTCATCAGGATAACCTCCCTCACCTGTACAGCAGAGTGTGCCGAGTAGTTTTGCTGCCTTCATTCTGCTAAGTATTGTGGTTACGCTGACAGAGCCGTATGACATGCCACCGCCATAAAAAGGAACCTCTATCTTAACCCTGTGCGCATTGTCTTCACGCCTGTTCAGTTCAACCGAGAGATCGATATCTTCATCAGGCAGATCAAGCGAGGCTTCCTCTTTCCTGAGTTTTATTCTGAGTTTATCAAACCCACCACCACTATCCCCTGTGCGGTAATTAAGCCCTTTCTTTGGGACATCACCAAATTCTGACATATACCATGTGCCTGCCAGTAGATCAGGTGTCCACCTGTAATCACCCATTGTATCAAAGGTGGGGTTGCGCCTGAATGAAAGCGCATTTTCAGGACATGCTAAAGTGCACGGATTAGGGCACTCCTTACCAATGCAAAGGTAATGATTTACAACATAGACCTTGCCCCTTTTCATTACATGCACACCATAGGGGCAAATCTCCACACATCTTCCACAGGAGGTGCATGCATCAGTGCGGTTCAACCGGTATTTGCCAATTGCATTTCTGAAACGGGATGGGGTTCTCACAACCTCAGGCAGATGATATTTTTTGTTATCACTCAAGTTCAAACCCCTCCTCAACCCTGTTTAAAGAGCCGAATATGTTTTTATCAAGCTCTTCAAAAAACATGGCCCTTCCAACCTCGCCCCGAAGACGTCTAACGTCTCTGATTCCCATTGCGCCCATCACTTCAAGAAGTTGATTATGCCAGGCCCCGATAATGTTGATCGTTCTTTCAGCCACCCATTTTGTGGGGGCATTATCTATCTCAACCGGGCATGGAATGCCCTGTTCACACCTGTGGCACATACGGCATTCAAGGGCTATCAGTATTGGGAAATCCACGTACACCGCATCTGCCCCGCAGAGGATTGATTTTGCGACATGTTCCGCCATGGAAAATCCGCCGCTCGCAAGAAGTGTCATCTCATCACGCACACCCTTCTCTACAAAGGCGAGATGCACCTTTCTTATTGCATCCTTCATATATATGGAGGCATTATCTCTCACCCTGCCTTTATAACTGCCTTCAAGATTAATGATAGAACACCCTTCTTCAAAAATATCCATGGCCTTTTCTTCAAAATCCCCATCAAGAGAGAGCCTTACAGAGATAAGGGCTGAAGGAAACATCTCCTTTATCTTTTTAAGGTTATTTGGGCCGTTTTTATCCCAGATATATTCCACCATCCTTGTATGCTCATTACCGTTAAGCCCGTCGATATCCTTTGATGAGATCACAGGGATAATATGTGCGCTCAGTTTTAAAAAATCAGGCACAATCCTTTTTACAG
>CAZSZQ010000161.1:0-8288 GCA_964610475.1 uncultured Desulfatiglans sp. | reverse complement strand
AGGTAGATTGATATGAAGCTTATTGCTCCTTATATAAATATACTGCTTGCATTTATCATATCTCCTCTTCTTATGGGTATTATAAACCGTACAAAGGCCAAATTTGCCGGTCGAAAGGGACAGCCTATTTTACAACCCTATTATGACATTATAAAGCTCCTTAAAAAGGGGACGGTCTACAGCACTACCACTACATGGGTTTTCAGGCTTGGGCCGGTAGCAGGCTTGTCTTCCGTGATCATTGCCCTCCTGATTATCCCTTCCGGCGGGATAAACGGCATTCTCTCCTTTTCATGCGATTTTATCCTTATGGCCTATATACTGGGTATTGCACGGTTCCTTACTGTAACAGCGGCCCTTGATACCGGCTCTGCCTTTGAGGGAATGGGCGCAAGCCGTGAAATGCAGTTTGGCATCCTTGCCGAGGTTGTGCTCTTTCTGGGGATTGCAGTGCTTGCTGTCGGAACCGGTAAAACAGCCCTTTCTGCAATATACTACACACTGTGGGATGCCAGTTTTTCACATATTGCACCTGCGGTTTTTCTGGTTGCCTTTTCATTGCTGATAGTGCTCTTAACTGAAAATGCCAGGATCCCTGTGGATGACCCCAATACCCATCTTGAGCTTACAATGATACACGAGGTGATGGTGCTTGACCACGGAGGGGTTGACTTAGCCCTGATACAGTACGGGGCATGCCTTAAGCTCTGGCTCTTTTCATCACTGCTTGCAGGTATGACTATCCCGATAAGGACAGGTTCCATGATAATTGATATGGGGATAAACACTGTGGGTATTTTTATGGTTTCTATATTAGTAGGAATTATTGAATCAGGCATGGCGAGACTGAAACTTCTGCATGTCCCTCAGATGCTTCTCGCTGCCCTATCTGTTACAGTTGCCGCCTTTTTATGGTTGTTGAGGTGATTTATGATAACTTGGATTGATATATTAATACTCGGCCTTGTACTCACAGATTTCCGTCTCCTTGCATCAAGCCGTCTGGGGGCATTAATACAGACGACAGTACTGCAGGCAATTGCATTAAGTGTCTGCATGCTTTTGATGGCGGTCAGGCCGCTTTCTGTCTATATAATACTGCTCTCTCTCATCACCTTTACCGTAAAGGGTGTTATATTGCCCTGGCTCTTAAGCAGGGCTATGAGGGAGGCATATGTCCAGAGGGAGATAAAACCGATCATCGGATACAGCGCATCGGTACTCATTGGTGTTGTTCTCCTGGGGTTGAGTTTTATTATTTTTATGCCCATGAAGGGAACCGGTTTCGGGTCAGCCTTTCTCATGCCCGGGGCCCTTTTTACCACGCTGACAGGTCTTCTGATGATTATTTCAAGAAAAAATGCACTCACACAGGTGGTGGGATACCTTGTTATGGAAAACGGTATCTATGCCTTTGGTGTAATTCTCGCAGTGGAAGAGCCCCTGCTTGTCGAGATGGGAGTACTCCTGGATGTCTTTGTTGCGGTATTTGTAATGGGCATAACCGTATACCAGATATCAAGGGAATTTGATCATATTGATACTGACAGACTCTCCGAACTCAAGGATTGATATCATGCTCATAACTATTGTCCTTATACCTGTTTTACTCGGCGCTGTATCAATTGTACTGCCCATGAAAAATGTAAGGAGATACATCCTTGTTACGGGTTCAGTATGCCATCTGATAATGACCATCATAATTGGCCTTCTAAAAAATCACAAATATACAACAGGGGACTGGATCGGGCTGGACAGCCAGGGGCTGTTATTTTTAATAATTACAGGCATACTCTTTTTAATGGTATCAATATACACGGCGGGTTATCTGAAGAGGGATTCTGACCGTGATGTAGAGGACTCGGTTGAGGGGTTTTCATTCAGGAATAAACCGGAGGCGGTGTTTAATGCCTGTCTCTTATTTTTTCTTGCAACCATGAGCCTTGTCTGTATAAGCAGGCATATGGGCCTTTTGTGGGTAGCTATTGAAGCCACTACACTCGTAAGCGCGCCTCTTATTAGTTTTCATAAACATCACAGAAGCCTTGAGGCTACATGGAAGTACCTGCTCATATGTTCCGTAGGTATTGCTGTAGCGCTCCTGGGCAATTACTTTATGGCGTTTGCGGCCCATCAGGAGATATCCCTTAACCTGGATATACTCATAGGCAATGCTTCATCACTTGATCAGAAATGGCTTAAGGCCTCGTTTCTCATGCTGCTTGTGGGATATGGGACAAAAGCAGGGATTGCACCCATGCACACATGGCTCCCTGATGCGCACAGCGAGGCGCCTTCAATGGTCTCGGCTTTGCTGTCAGGGGCATTACTAAACTGCGCCCTTCTTGGCATAATGAGATCCAATTCCATCCTTGCATCCGCCGGTCTGGGCGGCTTTAGCGGGGGGCTAATGATATTTTTCGGGATGCTCTCAATTGCCCTTGCCGCCGCATTTATGATACGCCAGAGTGATTACAAACGTATGCTGGCCTATTCAAGCATAGAACATATAGGGATACTTACCCTAGGGTTAGGAATCGGGGGGATTGCGGGCACAGGTGCTATGCTTCATGCGCTCAATCACTCCCTCACCAAGGGCATGCTGTTTATCATCTCAGGGCAGATCCTCTATTTATACGGAAGCAAACAGACACTTGATGTACGAAATATGATAAAGACAACCCCTTTTACCGGGGTGTTCTGGCTGTGCGGTTTTCTGGCCATTACTGGTTCTCCGCCATTCGGCACCTTTATAAGCGAGATAACCATATTGTACGGGATGATTGAGACCGGAAGATGGGGCATTGCAGCAGGGTACCTGATCGGGCTTTTTGTCATATTTATAGCTATGGCAAGGATCATGATTAACATGTCCTTTGGAGGCGATCTGAATACCAGTGTTATCAACAGACTTAAGGAACTTAAAGGCGTACCAATCTGGTATACGGCGCCGGTGATTATTATGGCTACAATTATTCTATGCCTTGGTGTCTTTATTCCTGATGCCCTGTGGAGCTTTTTTTCCGATGCCGCACGTATAACTGGAGGTTTGTAAGATGAGCACTCTCGGTTTTATCAGTACAGTTAATGCTGAGGCTGTTGATTTTAATGACCTCCCTGTTATGGATTTTAGCGATTTCCGCCAGACCATTCTATGGGAGATAGAATCAGGAGCGCGTCTTTCTGCCATGCCGGTCTATGATACAGGAGGCAGTGTTTTGAGAATGATAGCTGTAATTTCAAAACCTGCCTTTGGCGAAATTCTCCTTGGCGCATGCGATATAAAGGGATCATGGCCATCCATAACACCTGACTTACCTTCTGCTCACTGGTTTGAAAGGGAGATCGCCGAGATATGGCAGGTCACACCCGAAGGACACCCCTGGCTTAAGCCGATACGCTTTCAGCCGCCACATGATATCAGTTCGTCAGATTATTCTGTTAAAAACGGGACAGTAAAATTCTTTGGTTTTGAAGGCAAAGAGTCACATGAGGTGGCTGTAGGGCCTGTTCATGCCGGTATTATTGAGCCGGGTCATTTCAGGTTTCTATGTCACGGAGAGACCGTGTATCACCTTGAGATATCCCTCGGTTATCAGCACAGGGGTGTTGAGCGTGCCATGAAAGGAGGCCCTGACTTAAGGAGCATCCATTATATGGAAACCCTGGCAGGAGATGCGACCATTGGTCATGCCTCTGCTTACTGCATGATGATCGAGGCATTGTCAGGGATATCTGTACCGCCCAGATCGCTTGCCATAAGGGCTGTTGCAGCGGAGCTTGAACGGATAGCAAACCATATCGGCGACCTGGGCGCTTTGGCAGGGGATGTAGGGTATCTGCCCACAATGAGTTACTGCGGCAGGATCAGGGGAGATGTGTTAAACATGACCGCACTTATATGCGGGAACCGCTTTGGAAGGGGGCTTGTACGGCCATCAGGCACGGCTTTTGATCTTGACAAAAAACTGATCGATGAACTTATCTCCAGGCTCAATAGTATGGAAAAAGATGTAACCGGAGCTGTTGAACTCATGTTTGACACCCCTTCTGTGCTTTCACGGTTTGAGGGCACAGGTGCACTGTCAGAGGAAACAGCTAGAGAGGCAGGGCTTGTTGGTGTGGCTGCAAGGGCGACCGGTCTTGAATACGATGTAAGGAATGAGTTTCCCTATGGCATATACTGCTTTTCACAGCTTCATACATGTACATGGAATACGGGCGATTGTTTTGCCCGTGCTTATGTGAGATGGCTTGAGATTAAAAATTCAATAGAATTTATCAGGAGCCAGCTGTCAGGCTTACCGGATGGCCCTGTATCATGCAAAACCGCCGCTGTAAATGGCGGAAAGATTGCTGTCAGCATGGTAGAGGGCTGGCGCGGGGAAATATGTCATGTTGCGTTAACGGATGATAATGGCCTGTTCAGGTTTTATAAGATTGTAGACCCATCGTTTCACAACTGGTTCGGACTTGCCCTTGCTTTAAGGAACCAGCAGATATCCGATTTCCCGTTGTGTAACAAGAGTTTTAATCTGTCCTATTGCGGGCATGATTTATAAATTTATAGGCTTTCAGCATTCAGCTATCAGCTGTCAGCTAACTCTTTGGTTTGAAAACGCTTTGCTGAAAGCTGAACGCTGATGGCTGATCGCTTTCATATAAAACAGTCTTTGGATGGATATTAGATAGTATTTATAGAGAGAATTATGTTCAATATATTAAAGACAAGAATACAGCAGAAATACAGGACTTTTGTTTATCCGGATGGACCTCCGCCTGAACTGCCTGATCGGTTTACCGGACGCCCTGTTGTAAATGACACCCCCTGCATACAAGAGGGGTGCGGAAAGTGTATATCTTCATGTCCTGTCCATGCAATTCATGTATCCCCCGAAACAAAAGGGCCGGTGATTGATACTGGCAAGTGTATATTCTGCCGTACATGTGAAAACACCTGTGGTAACGGTGTAATACAATTCAGCAGGAATTACCGTCTCGCGGTTTCTGAACGATATGATCTTCTGGTTAAGGCGGGTGATCCTGATCATGGTAATGCCAGAAATAAAATAGCTGAGAAACTCTTTAAAAGATCCCTCAAACTCAGACAGGTGTCTGCGGGCGGATGCAATGCCTGTGAGGCAGATACAAATGTTTTAGGGACACTTGCATGGGACATGGGGCGCTTCGGGATGCAGTTTGTAGCTTCTCCAAGACATGCAGACGGTATCCTTATTACCGGGCCTGTTACGAATAATATGCATGAGGCGCTTTTAAAGACCTACAGGGCTGTTCCTGAACCGAAGGTGGTGATAGCAGTGGGCTCCTGTGCGATCTCCGGAGGAATTTATGCAGGTCATCCTGAACAGAAAAACGGGGCTGCGGACATTGTTCCTGTAGATCTCTTTATCGCGGGGTGTCCCCCTCATCCCCTTACAATACTTGACGGACTATTAAGGTTTACAGGCAGGATGGGCTGATTTGATCATGATATTAATACCATATATTATTTTTTCTTATATTTTTACAGGGTGAGGGGACGCTGAGGCATATAAATAATAGAAAATACATCCTGAAAAAAATTATTTATATTGCTATGCCTTTTCTTTTTTCGTATAAATCCGCATCATTTTTTTCAGGAGCAGTTATATGATCGGAGGTACTGTCAAGGTACATAATGTAAGTAAAAATTTTGGTACCACTCAGGTCTTGAAAGATATTAAACTTGAAATCAATGCAGGTGAATTCTTCTCTCTTTTAGGGCCGTCCGGTTGCGGAAAAACCACATTATTAAGGATAATTGCAGGATTCGAGATGCCCACCTCCGGTGACATTATCCTTGACAATGAAAGCGTGATTCACAAGGCCCCCAATGAGCGTCATGTCAACACCATATTCCAGAATTATGCCCTTTTCCCTCACCTTAGTGTATTTGAAAATGTGGCATTTTCGTTAAGAATAAAAAAAACAGATAAAAATAAAATAAAGAGCCGTGTATCGGAGTATGTAAATCTGGTCAGGCTTCAGGAACATATAGATAAATATCCCGCCCAGCTTTCCGGGGGTCAGAGACAGCGGGTTTCCATAGCAAGGGCACTGATAAACGAACCCAGGGTACTGCTCCTTGATGAACCTTTAAGCGCACTTGATGCAAAGCTGCGTCAGGATCTTTTAATGGAGCTTGACCGCATACATGACATAATAGGTATTACCTTTATCTATGTAACACATGATCAGGAAGAGGCCATGAGTGTGTCCGACCGGATCGCAGTAATGCAGGAGGGCAACCTGTTGCAGGTTGGTACGCCCTTTGAGATATATGAAAGCCCGGCAGACATGTTTGTTGCGGACTTTATTGGGGCATCAAATAACCTTGAAGGGGAGGTGGTTGCGGTGACTCAGACTCAGGCCTTTATCCAGACACCTGACATTGGGCGCATAACCGTTGACCTGGATAAAAAACTCAAGGCCGGTGACCGTATAAAGGTAACACTCAGGCCCGAAAAGATCCATATATCCAAAAATGCACCCTCACTTGATTCTCCAAACTGGAATTGCATAGCAGGGAAGGTGGATCAGATGGTTTACACCGGTTCTCATACGCGGTTTATCATAAAAACAGATCAGGGACGTGTATTTAAAACATTCAAGCAGCACGCCAAGTATTTTACTACCGAAGAACCTATTCAGTGGGAAGATCATGTTTATATCTGGTGGCATGCAGATGACAGCTTTATTGTAGAGGTCAAAGGCTGATGATCAAAAATTACGGGCAGCGTTACTCGTTTCCTATCATGGTATGGCTGACAATATTTTTTGTATTGCCATTTTCCATTATCATGGTGGGCAGCTTCCTCGACAAGGGCCTGTACGGCGGGTTTGAACCCACATTTTCCCTTGAGGCATACAAGGCGCTCTTTTCAGATACAATGCGCAAGGTTACTGTAAACACCATTTTTATAAGTGTTGCCACAACTGTCATTGCAGTTCTGCTGGCTATTCCAACGGCCTATTATATAGCCAGGTCGCCCTATAAAGAAAAATTCCTGTTACTTGTTATTATTCCCTTCTGGACTAATTTCTTGATACGTATATTTGCATGGATTGCAGTTTTGGGCAATAATGGGCTTATTAATAATTTTTTTATCGGCATCGGTTTTTTCAATTCACCTGTACAGATGTTATATAACCGGTGGGCAATAATACTTATCATGATCTATACTTCGCTTCCCTTTGCCATACTTCCACTGTATGCTGTAATAGAAAAATTTGATTTTTCGTTACTGGAAGCGGCAAGGGACCTTGGGGCAACAAAATGGCAGTCCATGTATAAGATACTTATACCCCTAATCATTCCTGGTATTTCTACTGCCGTTCTGTTTACCTTTATTCCTGCCTTTGGTAATTTTGCCATCCCGGATATAGTGGGCGGTACCGACGTCCGCATGCTGGGTAACATAATCAACGAAAAACTTAAAACCGCCCGCAACTGGCCGTCGGCAGCGGCTATATCCATGGTGCTCACAACCATATCAGTCGCAATGGTGCTGATTTTCAACCGCATTACCGCATCAAAAGAAAAAAGGACCGGAGGGGGTGCGCTATGAACAGCGTCACTGTCAAGTCCCACCTTAAACACAGGGTCTCAGGCACCTTCTTCTGGATAACCATGCTCTTCTTTTATGCACCGCTTATCGTTCTGATAATATTTTCATTCAATGAAGGCCGGTCAATGAATTTCACCGGATTTTCATTCAAATGGTATAAGGTGCTCTTTTTTGATTCGGCAAAGCTATGGAGCTCTTTTTACAACACCATTATTATTGCCCTGGTATCGGCGCTGGTTTCAACCGTGATAGGTACTCTTGGGGCAATAGGCATATACTGGTATCATTTCAGGATGAAAAAATATCTTGAGGTGATTTCATACCTGCCTATCATCCTTCCGGAGATAATTATCGGTGTCTCAATGCTCATGTTTTTTGCAGGGCTTAATATCCCCCTTGGGCTTTCAACCATAATTATTGCACACATAACCTTTAACATCCCATATGTGCTCCTGATTGTTGTTGCCAGGCTGGCGGAATTTGATTATTCCATAATAGAGGCTGCCCATGACCTGGGTGCAACAGAGATGGATACCCTGTTGAAGGTAATTATACCCATGTGCATGCCGGGTATAATTTCAGGTTTTCTGGTGGCAATTACGCTGTCTATAGATGATTTTGTGATCACCTTTTTTGTAACAGGGCCGGGCGCCTCAACCCTTCCGCTTCATATATATTCCA
>CAZSZQ010000160.1:0-8313 GCA_964610475.1 uncultured Desulfatiglans sp. | reverse complement strand
TGACCAGCCGGTTCAGAAGAGTCCTGATGGTCTTTGGCTGCCAGTTTGTTGATTCGGACACAACTTCAATTACCCTGTTTGAGGTTATCGGGTTTTCATTCCATATTGCCTTCATTACTGCCCATTCTGCCTCTGAAATCTTTGGTATGTTACTCATGTCTCCTCCTTTATTATTGGATCACATTTGTGATTTAAGATATCACAAATGTGATCCATGTCAACAGAAAAATTTATTTATTTTTCATTATTACGGTAACATATTGTAATTATAGTGAAAAATATAATGAAGATATTTACTGTATAAGTTTTCTTGGAAAATGGATGAAATGCCGCAACGACAAGGCATGCCCTGTCGCTACAGATTGTTGTTATTAGTATCAGGTATATTTTGTGTGGTTTAAAAGGGTTCGTAGAGACGGGTTTTAAACCCATCTCTACCCTTACGGTATTTTTCATTGCCCTATATGTTTATGTAACCGGCCTTCTATTTGTACACAGACAAAGGTGAGGCAACCAGCCGCGATTGCTATTGTCAGATCAGGTAATGCAAGGGGTGTCAGTCCAAAAAACTGTTTCATAAAAGGTACATAAATGACAAACAACTGCAGACCAATAGTAGCAAGTGTAACCAGGGTCATCAAAGGATTTGAGGTGAGTGATAATGGGGATCTCCCTGTTGCACGTAATCCCAATGCATTGCCGACTTGTGCAAAACCCAGGGTGGTAAATATGATTGTCTGCCAGGTATTATTTTGAGGTTGTGTTGGATCAAGATAGAGTGCACCCAGCGCTAATGTAATAAAAGCAATCAAAATACCAACCCAGCTCACATATATAATCAATGGACTATCAAAAACCGGATTGTCTGGTTTGCGTGGAGGATGGCGCATAGTATCAGATTCAGGTGGTTCAACACCAAGACCTAAACCCATCAATCCATCGGTTAACAGGTTAAGCCAAAGTAGTTGCAATGGGGTCAGCGCTACATTGATACCTAACAGCGGGGCACAAAGCATCACCAGCACTTTACCCAGATTACCGCCCAAAGAAAATTTGATGAACCGGAGTATATTGTTATATATCACCCTGCCTTCCTCAACAGCAGCCACAATGGTGGCAAAATTGTCATCCAGCAGCACCATGTTTGCAGCTTCTTTGGCAACATCTGTTCCGGTAATCCCCATGGCTACACCGATATCTGCCTTTTTAAGTGCAGGAGAATCATTGACACCATCGCCTGTCATTGCTACCACCTGCCCGCGACGCTGTAACGCTTTTACAATCCTGAGTTTATCTTCGGGAGAGACCCGCGCAAACACAGAGACACTTTCCACCATGTTTTCCAGCTCGGAATCGTTCATCCTGTTCAACATTTCTCCGGTAATTGCCTCGGGTTGTTCGGAAATCTCCAGGTCGTGGGCAATCGCGATAGCAGTTAACGGATGATCACCAGTTATCATTACTGGTCGAATACCGGCGTTTTTACATGTTTGTATAGCAGGTTTTACCGCGATGCGTGGCGGATCAATCATACCGATTAACCCCACTATCACTAATTCTTTTTCTAAGCCTTCGTCCGGATGGTCTGGCAGATCGTTTAGTGGACGCAAAGCAACGCCTAATACCCGCATACCGCGCTGTGCCAGTGTGTCGTTTGCCTGCTGGATGCGTTTTATCCATTCCGGTGTCATGGGTTCAGGCTGATCAATTACCCATACACTTGTAGCCAGATTCAACAACCCGTCTACTGCACCTTTAGTTAAGGCTATATACCGGGTACCTGTAAGAAGACGCAACGATAAAGGTAGATTATCTCCTTGTATGAGTTCATGAATTGTTGTCATGCGTTTCCGGTTCGAATCAAATGGCACCTCTGCTACACGTGGTGCAGCGGTTTGGATAACTTCTTTGATCAGTCCTGCCTGAGCTGCGGCAATAAGTAAAGCGCCTTCGGTAGGGTCTCCAATTGCGCGAAGACACCCTGGCCCCTTTCCGGGTTGCAGCACAGCATCATTACACAATGCTCCAACAACAAGAGTCAGGTTAATGGGTAGAGGAATGTTATTGAGCACGTCTGACTTGCAGTCATCAGGCGCTATTTCCGGTTGTCTCAAACGAAGCGTTTCAGTTATATCGAGACGCTCTCCGGCAGCGTCAACCACCATAACAGTCATACGGTTTTCAGTTAATGTGCCGGTTTTATCTGAACAGATAACCGTTACCGAGCCCAGTGTTTCGACTGCCGGAAGTTTGCGAATCAGGGCATTACGCCGTAACATGCGTTGTGCGCCTAAAGCAAGGGTGATAGTCACAACCGCCGGTAAGCCTTCCGGCACAACGGCGACTGCAATACTAATTGCGGTCAGAAACATGTCTATGAGCGGTTCATCGCGTAACAGACCTATGACCATTACCAATGCCGCTGAGATTAAACCTGTAATTGCCAGGATTTTTCCGGCCTGATCGAGCCGTTTTTGCAGAGGGGTAATTTCAGAAGCTACATCCTGTATAAGTGACGCAATTTTACCTAATTCGGTTTGCATGCCGGTTGCAACAACTACTGCCCGACCCCTACCATATGTGACCACTGTACCGAGATAACCCATATTGCGTCGATCGCCCAATGGCACTTCATCACCGGTAATCAGATCGGACTGTTTTTCAACAGGTTCTGATTCGCCAGTCAGGGCAGCCTCTTGAATGCGCAGGTTAAAACTTTCTAAAAAACGCACATCTGCAGGAACTGCATTTCCGGCTTCAAGCACGATAGTATCTCCTGGCACCAGCTCATGGGCAGGCAATTCCTGTAATGTGCCGTCACGCAGAACGCGAACATTTGGCACTGCCATCTTTTTCAATGCCGCCATAGCCCTTTCTGCGCGATATTCCTGTATAAAACCCAGTACGGCAAATAATACAACAATTGCCCCGATCGCCACTGTCTCGGTTTCTTTGCCAAGAAAGGCTGATACCACTGCCGCGGCGATGAGAATCAGCACCATCATCTGGGTGAACTGCTCCCATAGCATTCGCCACGGGCTTTTCCCTGCGCGTTCTTGAAGCTCATTTACGCCATAGGTTTTGCGGCGATCAGTAACCTCTGAGGTACTCAAACCATTTTCAGAGACTTTTAATGCACTGAACACATCCTGAATTGATTGAGTATGCCAGGTATTCGTCATTCTACTCCTCTTCGCTAAGGCTGTGGCGGCTAAATGAGCCAGGCTGGGGCAAGAGCGCGTATATTTTGGCTTAGTTGATACTATGAAACAGAATGCCTATGAAACCGGACCCAGCTTTTTTGCAAGCAGTTCCTTCACTATTTTGGGATTGGCCTTTCCGCCCGAGGCCTGCATTACCTGTCCGATTAGAAAACCCACGGCCTTTGCCTGGCCTTTTTGAACATCTGATACTGCAACGGGTTGATCTGCCATAACCCTCTCTATAATTTTCTCAAGTGCGGCAAAATCAGAGACCTGTCTGAACCCGCGTGTTTTTACAATGTCACCAGGGGATTCATCACAGTCAAACATAGCAATAAGTACTTCACGTGCAGCATTGGCATTTATTTCCTCCTGAGAAATCATCTTTAAAAGGACACCCAAACGGCAGGGGGTAACAGTTGAATCCTTCAATTCCTGCCCCCTCTCCTTAACAGCAGGAATAAGCTGGGTGGTAAGCCAGTGCATGGCCGTTCTCGGCGCTATACCCTCAGTGGTCAGAGAATCAAAATATACTGCCACATCCGGATCAGAACTCAGATAAACCGCCTCTTCACCGGTAAGACCATATTGCCTGACAAAGCGATCAGCCCTGGCGGATGGCATTTCAGGTAGACGGGATCTCATATCCTCTATCCACTCAGAAGATAATTCTATGACCGGTACAACAGGATCAGGGACACACGGGCCCTCAAACTTAGCACGCATGGCGGATGTGACCTTTTTATCAGGATCCCACAGACGCGTATGCAACACTACCGGTTCACCGGCCTGAACAGAGGCGGTCTGGCGCATTATTTCATATGTAATTGCATCGCCTACATGCCGTATGGAGTTCATATTTTTGACCTCCACCTTGGTATTCAACTGTGTTGTGCCTTTCGGGCGTATTGAAATATTGGCATCAGCGCGCATGGTGCCGTTTTCCATGCTGCATTCGGATGATCCTACATAACGAACCTGTGTGCGCAGTGCCTTAAGAAATTCCATGGCCTCATAGGGGGTGCGAAAATCGGGTTCAGTAACAATTTCCACCAGCGGGGCACCTGCACGGTTGAAGTCGACAAGACTTATTGGTGCACGTCCTTCCATTTCATGAACAAGTTTGGCAACATCCTCTTCCATGTGAATATGATGAATTCGCATTCTTTTAGAACTACCATTTTCACATGTTATGTCGATTCCGCCACCCCTTGAAAGCGGAAGATGGGCCTGCGACAACTGGTAACCCTTGGGCAGATCGGGATAATAATAGACCTTCTGGTCAAATGCGCTCACAGCCTGAAGCTCAGCGCCCAGCCCCAGGCACAACATGGCGGCCTTATCGAGTGCCTCCCCGCTAAAACGGGGTACTGCACCCGGAAACCACAGGCAAGTCGGGCACGTATTAAAATTGGGTTTATCGCCCGGACGGTTGAGGCAGTCGCAAAACATCTTGGTTGTGCAATTAAGTTCAACATGAATTTCCAGCCCTATAACAGCTTCAAATTCCATTACTCTCTACCTCCCATCCGGCTTTTTAAAAGATAGTCTCCCAGTGCCAGCAGCCGGTAATCACTGAAACCCGGACCTGCAAGCTGTAACCCGGATTGATGGGCTCCTGAGACCGATGGTATATACAACACAGGCTGGCCGGTAACATTTGCGAATAGTGTCTGTTCAAACTGATCATAGGTTCGGGAAAGAGACTCCGAATTTTCTTCAGCCACCGAGCCTTTTGCAGGAAAAATCAGAAAATCGGTGCTTGAATATATCCTCTTCATCTCCCTGACCAGGCGTGCCCTTATACGGCAGGCGCTTTCATAGGCGTCATAACGCTCAAACTGAAAATATGCGCCCTGAAACAGATAGCTCTTAATAAGTTTCCCGAATGAAGCGCCACGTGAGAGCAGATACATATCGTTCCAGTTCCTTGCGCCCGGTGCGCGTCTGCCATACCGGACAGAATCATATCGCCCGGCGCAGGATGATGCCTCAACAGACCCGGCTATTTTATGCACAAGAGAAAACAATGAGAAATCAGGCAGAGAGATTTCATTTATTTTGAAGCCGGCTTTTTTCAATTCATTAACAGAAAAACTGAAGGCATCCTTCTGCTCAAGAGAGAGCCCTTTTTGAACCTCAGTAATAATACCGATTGTAATGCGTTCAGGATCGATATGCTCAGTGGAAAATTCCATTGCCTTTTGATCAGGCATCGAAAAATCAAAACCGTCCGGACCTGCAACAGTCCTGAGTATCATACTTATAGTACTCAGGTTATCTGAAAGAATGCCGCAGCATTCCATGGATGGAATCAGGCCGATAAGCCCAAGCCGCGATACAAGGCCGTAACTTGGTTTAAAACCGAATACACCGGCATTTACGGCTGCCATACGGCTTTCACCTGTCATGTCCATGACCAGTTCGGCATCAGCGGCCTCATTTTTAAGAGCTATTCCGGCATAGCTCTCCTTCAGGCCGAAACCGAATTCACTCATAGGGGTGGAACCGCATAAAAAGGCCCCTGCCTGACACACTCTTGAAACAATGGTTGCATCTTCCAGCGCCTTAAAATCAAGAAGGGCCTTTGATCCGGCGTCTGTAGGCCATCCGGCCACTGAGATATTGGGTTGAATAGCAATCTTCAATCCCTTCAGTTCGCCCTCCATGGGAACCCGGGTTCCGGGATTGGTGTAAAAAAGATTTAATTTCATTAAGACCTCTCCATTTATTCCAGAATACCAGCGACTTTAAAGTAACCGCCTTTTACCGCAGGAGCGTTGGTCAGAAGAAGACCTTTCTGGGCGAGTTTTGAGGGTTTTTCTTCATTGCCGGGCCGAACACGGTTTGATACAGGTGCAACAGTGTAAACAGGGGCATCCTCTCCGGCGTTTTTGCAGGCAATCAGGGCAAGCTCTTCTGCCTCTTTAAGTATCTCTTCCATGTGAGGACGCTCATTCTCATCGATGCCGATTCGGGAGACCCAGGATATATGATCAACGCGGTTCTCCTTTTCTATTGTTCCCGGCAGGTTATTCTTTCCTCCCAGATTCAACAACCCCAGTTCGGCCAGTTGTTCCCGTTTTACCATTGAGGGGGCCCCGGTCAGGGGACACGCCGCGCTGCGGTTTTTAGGAAAGGCTATCACCTCCCGGATCGACTGGGAGTGAAGGATCATTGAAACAGTGCGGTCCATGCCAAGAGCCAGACCTCCATGCGGGGGAGCGCCGAAATCAAAGGCGCGCAGAAAAAATCCGAATTTCTGTATTGTCTCTTCTTCGGTCAACCCCAGTGCCTCAAATATTTTTCGCTGCACGTCACGATTGTTTATACGGATGCTTCCTCCCCCAAGTTCCTCTCCATTCATAACCAGATCATAGGCCCTGGACTTCAGAGATAGCAGCTCTTCAATGTTTTTAGCGTCAAAATCCACACGATCGGGCGCTGTAAACGGGTGATGACTTGATGTCACACCCCCTCCCTCCGAGGCCTCGAATAATGGAAATTCCGTTATCCATACGGGATAATAGATCTCTTCAGGGATCAGGCCAAGGTGGTTCGCCAGATGCAGCCTCAACTGTCCGAGCGACGATGTGACAACCCTGTAGGATGGGTCAGCTATCATGATAAGCACATCACCATCCTTCACATCGAATCTTTTTATAAGTTCTTCAAGCTCCACAGCACTGAAGAACTGGACGATATTTGACTCCAGTTTTCCTCCTTCAGCGCGCATCCAGGTCATACCCTTGGCGCCAAAGGATGGGGCTATTTCTTTGGCATATTCATTCTGAAGTATATTCTTGCTGAGTTTCTCCGACTGGCCTTTGATGTTAAGGCCCTTGATGCATCCCCCCCGCTGCATGATCTGGCGGAATATGGAATAGTTTGTCTCATGAAAAATATCAGTAACATCAACGAACCGTAGACCGAAACGAAGATCAGGACGATCGGAACCGGTGGTATCAATGGCCTCTGCATAGGTCATGCGCGGAAACGGAGGTGATATGGAAATACCGCCGACAGCGAACATCTTTACAGCAAGTTCTTCAACCAGTTCATAGATATATTCCTCATCGATAAAAGAGGCCTCTATATCCAGCTGGGTGAATTCAGGCTGCCTGTTCGGACGCAGGTCCTCATCCCGGAAGCAGCGCGCAAGCTGATAATAGCGTTCGAGGCCGCCAATCATAAGCAGTTGCTTAAAGAGCTGCGGAGACTGGGGCAGGGCGTAAAAATTCTGAGGGTGTACCCTGCTCGGCACCAGGTAATCCCTTGCTCCCTCAGGTGTGCTCATGGTAAGCACGGGTGTCTCTACCTCCAGAAACCCCCGGAAATCCAGAAATTCGCGCACGCACTTGAAGATACGGTGCCGCGCTGTGAGGTTGTCCTTCATGGAAGAGCGCCTGATGTCAAGATACCTGTACTGGAGCCGTAGATCTTCACTTACATTTTCTGTTTTTGACGATGAAACGCCTGCGACCATAGCCTTTTCCGATACAGTAAAAGGCAGAGAATCCGATTCGGAAAGCAGAGTCAGTTCATCAACAATCAATTCTATATCCCCTGTTTCGATATTAGGATTTTCGGTTCCGGCCACCCTTTTTCTTACCTCGCCCCTGACTGCTATACAGTACTCTGAACGCAATGAGGCTGCCGACCTGCATATTTCAGGTGATGAGAATTCCGGATTGAAAACAATCTGCATGATGCCGCTGCGATCGCGCAGATGAATGAACAAAAGACCGCCATGATCCCTGAAGGCGTCCACCCACCCTGCAAGGAGCGCCCTCGCGCCCACATCATCAGGTTTCAGATGGCCGCAGAATACCCGTTCTCTAAATAACATATAAATAAGTCCTTTCCGCCGGATCTGAAGAAATAGATATAAAACAATTAATTTTTCGGCGAATGTATCAGAACCATTACGGTAATTCAAGGGGCTAAAATAAAAGAAATCTCCTGCTAAGAGATGATAGGCAGATCAAATGATACAAACAGAAGGAATAAAATAAAAAATGCAGACAGTATCAGGCTGGGACAGATTTGCAGTAAGAAAAGAACTCCCCGATCACGTGATTACATTTATAAATAGTATGAAAAATAATTT
>CAZSZQ010000159.1:0-8322 GCA_964610475.1 uncultured Desulfatiglans sp. | reverse complement strand
CGTTTACGGAAGATACCAAAGTTACAGTACTGTTTGGTTCTGCTGTTCCGGTAAAAGTTGGTGTTGTAAAGTTTGTTATGTTATCAATATTCGAACTGCCGCTGTCTGTTTCTGGGGTCATATCAGGTACCGACGGCGCAGATATGGATGCATCTATGGTTATGGGGAGGGCTGAAGATGCTGCACTCGTATTTCCGGCGGTGTCTGTGGCTGTTGCAGTTATGTTGTGACTACCAGAAGTTAAGACAGAACTGGTAATGCTCCAGTTGCCTGATCCATCTGCGGTGGCCGTACCTACTATACCATTTACCGAAGATATCAGGGTTACAGTACTGTTTGCCTCTGCTGTTCCGGTAAAAGTGGGTGTTGTATCATTAGTGATATTGTCTGTACCTGAACTCCCGCTGTCTGTCCCTGATGTCATGTCTGGTGTAGAAGGTGCAGCAGGCGCAGACGAGTCTATGATTATAGCAAGGGCAGAAGAGGCAGGACT
The DNA here is from genome assembly GCA_964610475.1 of uncultured Desulfatiglans sp. Taxonomy (GTDB): domain Bacteria; phylum Desulfobacterota; class DSM-4660; order Desulfatiglandales; family HGW-15; genus JAAZBV01. The sequence goes on along the minus strand of CAZSZQ010000159.1, from coordinate 7,829 downwards.
GGTATTTCCTACATTATTTGTGGCTGTGGCAGTAATATTGTGATTGCCGTCTGCCAAAGGGGATGTGGGAGTAATACTCCAGTTACCCAGGCCATTTGCCGTGGCTGTACCGATTATACCACTTACTGAAGATATAAGAGCAACAGTAGAATTTGCCTCTGCTATACCGGTAAATGTCGGAGTTGTATCATTTGTGATATTATCAGTACTCGAACTTCCTGTATCTGTTCCGGCTGTCATATTGGGCGCAGAGGGTGCAGGTGGAACTGATGCGTCTATTGTTATTGCAAGGGCTGAAGATGCAACACCGGTATTTCCGGCAGCGTCAGTCGCCCTTGCAGTCATGTTGTGATTCCCCGAACTCAAAGCAGAACTGGTTATAGTCCAGTTACCTGATCCATCTGCTGTAGCAGTACCTACAGTCCCATTTACTGAAGATATCAGAGTAACCGTACTGTTTGCTTCTGCTGTTCCGGTAAAGGTCGGTGTATTATCGCCTGTAATATTGTCTGTGTGTGAGCTGCCGGTATCTGTTTCCTCTGTCATGTCTGGTCTGGATGGTGCGGAAGGCGCAGTTGCATCTATTGTTATAGAAAGGGTTGATGATGCAACACTGGTATTTCCGGCTGTATCTCTGGCTGTAGCAGTTATGTTGTGATTGCCTGTTGTCAAAGTGGAACTGGTAATGCTCCAGTTGCCGGAACTATCTGCTGTTGTAGTACCAACTGTCCCGTTTACTGAAGATACCAGGGTAACAGTGCTGTTAGCCTCTGCTGTTCCGGTGAAGGTAGGTGTCGTATCACTTGTTATGCTATCCGTGTTCGAACTGCCGGTGTCTGTTCCTTCTGTCATATCAGGCACAGAGGGTGCAGCAGGGGCCAATGTATCAATTGTTATGGCAAGAGCTGGAGAGGCTGGACTAATATTTCCGGCGGTGTTTGTTGCTGTTGCAGTTATATTGTGGTTACCATCTGTAAGGACGTTACTGGTGATGCTCCAGTTACCAATAAAATTTGCCGTCGTAGTCCCGATGATATTACCGGTTACTGATGATATAAGATTTACTGTACTGTTTGCTTGTGCTGTTCCGGTAAATGTCGGAGTATTATCGTTTGTGATGTTGTCCGTGTTAGAGATGCCAGTATCTGTTCCGGCTGTCATGTTAGGCGTTGAAGGCGCCGGAGGAACCGATGCATCTATTATTATTGCAAGGGCTGAAGATGCAGGGCTTACATTGCCGGCAGCGTCTGTGGCCATGACAGTCATGTTATGACCGCCGGAGCTCAATCCTGAACTGGTGATGCTCCATTTACCTTCCCCATCTGCTGTGGTTGTACCAACTGGGCCATTTACTGAAGACGTAAGAGTTACAATACTGCCTGCCTCTGCTGTCCCGGTAAAGGTTGGGGTATTATCTCCTGTAAGGTTATCCGAGTTTGAACTACCGGTATCTGTTTCCGCTGTCATATCAGGTGTCGAAGGCGCAGTAGGAGCTGTTGTATCAATGGTTATGGAAAGGGCTGAGGATGCAAGACTCGTATTTCCGGCCGCATCTGTGGCAGTAGCAGTTATGTTATGAATGCCATTTGTCAGAGTTGAACTTGTAATGCTCCAGTTGCCTGATCCGTCTGCGGTTGCTGTTCCTACTTGCCCATTTACAGAAGATATCAGAGTAACAATACTGTTTGCTTCTGCTGTACCGGTAAAAGTGGGTGTTGTGTCATTAGTGATATTGTCTGTACCTGAACTCCCGCTGTCTGTTTCTGCTGTCATGTCAGGGGTTGATGGGGCAGCAGGGGCGTTGGCGTCTATTGGGTCACTATTCTGGCTTATTGCGTTAATATATGCGCTGCTGCTGTTACCTGCACTGTCAGTAATGGTGATATTAACCGGGATATCGGAGCCTGCCGTAACATTGGCGCCCCCCTCAGTCACAGTAAATTGGGCAGTGTAAGTGGTATTGCTGGTTTTATTTAGGTTAGTCAAGGTAAAACCGCCTACCGTGCCATTGATATCATTGTAGGTATCGGTGTCATCATTAACAATAATAGTAACAGTAACCACATCACCCACTTTCATTGAAATATTCGGTATTGATACACTGTTGATCACTGGCGGTGTTTCATCAGCAATATCATTAATAGCGAGATTGACAGCCTGTTCGCTACTGTTACTTGATGTATCGGTTGCGACAACAGTAAAGCTATAACTTGGTTTTGTTTCATAATCAGGATTTCCTATCAGGGTAACTCTACCGGTCGTTCCATCGATACTAAAAGAGGCCGCATCACCCACTCCTGCCTTAAGGCTATAGCTAACTCCTGAAGCATCGGTTGCCCTGGCTGTATATATAACCTGTCCGGAACCTGAGTTTTCGGTAATTGCCGTGGCGGTATTTCCTGAAGTAAATACAGGAGCTGTTGTATCGCTCGCTGGGGGTGGGGGGGGTGGTGCATCACCGCCGCCTCCACCGCCACCGGCAGCTGCCAGACCGCCAAGTCCTAACCCGCCCAGAATCCAGTAACCTGCGCTTCCGCCTTTTGGACCCTTCCACACTATAGTCTCATCAACCACATTGGATAATTCCCCTCCGCTTATCAGCATGCTGTCGGCAGGAACCAAAGATCCGTTACCACTGAAGACTGCTGTCATATCCTTGGCATAGAAATCACCGATACGTGCCACTACCTTATCATCTACTTCCACCTTAAGCATATTGCCGCTATGCCTGATAGCCAGATCCCTGGGAAATTTTCCTGTATCTTTGTCAATAACCGTATAAACAGCGCCAGGCATGGCCTGAACAACATAAACAATATCCAGTGCATATTCTATAACATTACCATTTGGCTGTTTTTCAAGAAGTACAAGTTTTGACATTAGCTATCTCCATACATTAAGAATTATTCGTTAGACCAGCAGATTGAGTCGTTGCTGCCTAACCTAATAAATGAAACAGATTGAACATTGAAGATTAACAGAAAGCAGTGAAGTTTAAAATACAACCCTTCTGGTCAGGCCAGCAGTTATATTAATTAAACCTTTTACGGAGTTAATAGATTTTTACCTCAATCTGTATGTCAATATTTTTTTAAAAATACACCATCTCTCCACTATGAATAATTTATTAAGCCGGTTTGAGCCGGCATGCAGACAAAGTCTTTAGTGAAGCATTCTGAAAGGCATCCGGCCTTCCCTGAGAATGATAATCTTAAACTCTTATGAGCATTCTATTTCATTCTATCTTATATTATTATCAGATTTAAACGTTAAGGTAAACCTTTGTTTTTTACCATTTTTTTTGAGACATTCAGGGATCAGAGATACCATGAAAACCGTTTAAAAGTGTATGCTTTAAAAGCAGCCTTCTACCAGTTACCCGGATGAGGTGTATTCGGGTCAATACACACATTGATACATGCGGGTAACCCTGAGGCTAACGACCGATCCAGGGCTGGCCTGAGTTTTCCCAATTCATCGACCCATTCAGCATGGCCGTTAAATACCTTCATGATCTGCTCATATCGTAGAGATGGCTGATATTGAGAAAACCGTTCGGGATAATCATCGGAAAGATAACGTTTCTGCCTCAATTCACCATTGATGCCATTATTATTTGCAACAATGAAAATAACCGGTATGGCATGCCGGACAGCGGTTTCAAGTTCCATGGCGCTAAGTCCAAAGCTATAATCACCACAAATAACAACTACCAGGTGATCAGGAGCCGCCAGTTTGGCGCCAATCCCAAATGGAATACCTGTCCCCATGCAACCGTTCCGGCCCGGATCCAGCCAACTGCATGGCTCATTAGAATTAAGGAGCAGCTGCCCCATAGCCAGGTTAATCCCCCCGTCCAGAACAACAATGTGTTTTTCAGGTAAAAAATCCTGAACGGTCTTATAGAGCATATAAAAACTGTTTGAGCCTGGGTTACCGGACAACTGACGCATGCGCTTTTCCCGGTTTTCCTGACAATGATTTTTGATAATTGAGTGCCAGTCTTCAAGAGATACCCCAGGGGTATTCCGAAATGACTGAGCCAATGCATCTACGAATTGAGACAAAAAAATACCGCTGTCAGCTTGTATTTTCAGGATAGGATCAATATTTTTTCCCAGGGTCAGAGGGTTTATATCCACATGAATAACATCTGTCTCAGGGCCAAGCTCAGCTCCAAACCGGAACCGCCAATCAAACCATGCTCCGGCCATCAATACTACATCAGCCTGAGACTGTATCCATCGTCTGGCATCGTTTGCGCACAGAGGATGATCATCCGGAAGAAAACCCCTTCCCAGAGATGAGGAGATAAACGGCATACCAAATTCATCTGTTATACGTTTTAAGTCTTTTGCTGAAAAAGACCAGCGGATATCCTCGCCAATAATCATTAATGGTCGTTTTCCTGCACGGATTATTCTTGCTGCATCTGCCACAAGTCTCATTTCTGCACCGGGATTAGGTGTTATCCGCGGTTGGAGCGAGTCGTCAACAACAGACATCCCTCCAAGTACGTCCTGGGGTATATCAATATAAACAGGTCCCGGCCGACCTGTGGAAGCAGTCTCAAAAGCCTTAATTATTACTTTTAAAATATCCGAAGTATTTTTGATTTTGATAGCCTCTTTGGTAACCGGTGTAAGAAGTGTTGCAGCATCCAATTCCTGAAAATAACCGCTCCCCTCATTATATAGCGGACTTCTGCCGCCGATCACAACGACCGGCCAGCTGTTATCCTTAGCCACCAAAAGCCCAGTTAATGTGTTGGCAACCCCTGGGCCTGCAGATACAACAATGGCAGAGTCCAACCGGCCTGATATGTAATTTGCTGAAGCAGCAGCCATGACAGCCGATTGCTGGTGACGAGCACCGATCAGTCGAATGCCTTGAATGGAACATTCTATAAATATTTGATCTACTGGTGTCCCTGGGATGCCGATCACACGTTTGATTCCGCAGCGGTGCAGTGCTTCGGCAACCAATGCTGATCCGCTTTTCATTCTGAGAGAAAGCTTTTTTCTGAGCAGGGTTAATTCATCCCGTGAAAGTTTTTTGACAAGGTAGCGCAGAGAGTCATTGTCCAATTTTTTCCCGGTTTCCAACTGATTTAATCCCCTGTTGAATCTTCTTTCTCAAGTATCTGTTGCACCTCTTCATCAGAGAGATTCTCCAGCTGGTTTAAAATATAATCAATATTCTGTCCCTCTATCATTCTTTCGAGGTTTTTAGCAATTGATGACACTGTTGGCCAACTGAAAAGCATGGTTGGCGGGACATCGATTCCAAATGTCTCGGCAAATCTTAAATGAGCCCTGGTTGCCCCGAGTGAATCGCCCCCCAATGCAAAAAAATTATCATTTCTTCCGGCACGCCCGCATCCAATAACCTTTATAAATATATCTGCTACCAACTGCTCGATTTCAGAGTCCGGCTCCTCATACAGAATCTCTAATTTATCTTTCAACCGTTCAGCCAATCCGATTCTCTGGAGTTTTCCGGTTGGTCCTTTTGGTATTTCATTTACCATTATAATTTGCGTTGGGACCTTGAAATTGGCAAGCCGGTGGGCCACAAATTTTCTAAGCTTTGTCTCATTCGTATTATATCCCTCCCTTAGCACCACTGCCGCAGCCAGATCCTCGCCCAATGAGGGGTGTGGCACTGCAAAAGCAACAGCCTGCCTGACTGCTGGATGATCCATCAGAGTCTCATCCACTTCCCTGGGTGACACTTTTTCTCCGCCACGATTGATCACTTCCTTGATTCGTCCGGTAATAAAAAGATATCCGTCATCATCTAATTTTCCGTGATCTCCTGTCCGGAACCACCCGTTTGAAAAAGCATCTTGATTTGCCTGAGGATTATTCTCATAACCTTTTGTTACATTAGCGCCTCGAATGACAATTTCTCCTGTCTCACCGGATCTCAGCAAAGCTCCATTCTGACCCATTATGGCAACTTCGGGACCCTCAGGCATGCCTACCGAGCGTGGTTTCCGGGTCAGAGGGGGCAGGGGATTACTTGTCATCTGATGTGCTGCCTCAGTCATACCATAGGCTTCTATTACAGGAGAGCTAAAATATTTTTCAAGCTGCTCCATTACCTGTGGCGGTAATGCGGATGATGACGATCGTATAAATCTAAGCGGATTTTTTTTGATCACTTCTCTTTTATTCTCTGTCTGTGACAGAATTGCCTGATGCATAGTCGGCACGGCAGTATACCAGGTGGGTTTAAGATTATCCATCCACTCGAAAAAATCAGCTTCAGAAAATCCAGGTGTGCAGACTACAGATCCTCCTGATCCAATTGTTGAAAGCAATGCAGCAACAAGACCATGAATATGAAACAACGGCATAACATTCAGGCATCTATCCCTTTCATTAAGATTAAGAGTTGCAGCAACGTTGTGTGCAGATACGCATAAGTTATATTGAGTCAAGGGGACTATCTTCGGCCGGGAAGTGGTTCCCGAGGTATGAAGTATAAGGGCTATATCGTCAGGAAGAGAGTCACCACACAATATTGCCCGTTTATCTCTATCCATGGAAATCGAAAATAATCCGGGAGTGCCAGCGGATGGCTCAATTTCAATTATCCTTATGCCAAGCTCTCTAGCGACTGCACTGGAGTGAGTCGGGTCGTTTTTAATAGTCAAAAGGGCCTTTGCATGTAAATCCTTAAGATAAAACTCAAATTCGTCCTTCCGGTATGCAGGGTTTAAAGGGGCGCAGGTGGCACAGGCCGTAACCCCCAAAAAAGCCACTGCCATCTCTGGCCCATTTGGAAGCACAACAGCCACCCGGTCGCCTCTGCCAATGCCACCGGAGTTCAAAACATCCCTTACAGTGGATATTTGCTGTTGTAATGCAGCATAAGAAAGAAATTGACCGTCTGTTCTGACAATGGCGGGAGAATCACCTCTTTGTTTTATCTGTAATTCTATTAATCTCTGTATAGTACCCTGTCTATTAATATGATCTGAATGAAAAGAGTTATTCATCAACACTCCCCTCCTTGAAATATGTACTCCAGACCCTGGACGATAACTCAAATGTTAAAAAGCTCAAACCGGTTCCTTCAACTGCCGCTGAAACCGAATACCCAGACAATGCCTGTATTGTTTTCAAGGTCCACTGACCAGCTTCGTGTGGATTCCATTTTGTGCTTTTAAGCATTGCCGGTTCATCAGGATTCATAGATACATCGAACTGATCCAGGCCGCGTGACAGCCCATTTCCCAGGGCCTTTAAGAAGGCTTCCTTTTGAGTCCATCCATGATAAAAAGATCTCAGGAGCCTGTCAGCAGGGTAAGAATTAACCTCTTTTTTTTCATCAGATGAAAAATAGTTTTCAACAATGGCATTTACGTCCTCTATTGGCTTTATTCTTTCGATATCAACACCAATATAGCGGTCGAGTGTAAAGCCATATAGCACTGTTTCCTTTGTATGGGATATATTAAAATTTAATACTTTTTTATCGCTGGTTTGCTCTGTATAGGGTTTACCATAATCACTTACCCCAATTATGACATCTTTAGGATCAATCGACAGGTAATTGCCTATCAGAATTCTAAGTACTCCATGACGGACAATGCAGTTTTGCCTGTCATTAATAAATTTATACTTTTCAGATTTGTTTTTCTCGATATTCGATATTATTCCCGCTATATTTTTTATTTTGGGATAGATATCTTTATACCACATAAACCATATATGAACCTCCTGACCACCAAGCTTAATATCTTTGAGCATAGAGACCTCATAGGATCCTGTCCGGTTATTGAATATATGCATTACGTATCCTGTACTTTTTTTTGAGCC
>CAZSZQ010000158.1:0-8408 GCA_964610475.1 uncultured Desulfatiglans sp. | reverse complement strand
TGTGACAGGAGGTGCGGAGTAAGGTTTATGCGGGTCAGGTTTACAGACCTCAAAAAAACAGAGAGGCAACTTCCGCTCTTTTTACGGCCTGATCCGGGGGTTTTAAAAAGGAACAGCATCTCTGTTGCAATGGATTTGATCAGGGAAAGATATGGAGAGGAACTAGTTAATTATGGGAAAACTAAAGTCTAACCACAGAGGCACGGAGGGCACAGAGGGTGTGATTTTTTTAGTCAAACAGAGAAGCTTCTGTTGGATTAAATTAATATGACCCTTCTCAAATGTTAATAATTCGATATGTTGAGATAAGGAGTTATAGAATGGATATAAATCATCTTACAGGCCAAATAATTGGTGCGGCAATTGAGGTACATAAAGAGTTAGGTCCAGGCCTCCTGGAATCAACCTATGAGGAATGCATTTGTCATGAATTCAAATTGCACCATATTAATTATGAAAGACAGCAATCTCTTCCAATCAAATATAAAGGCATAAAACTGGATTGTGGATACAGAATAGATATTATGGTGGAAAATATTGTTATTCTTGAGTTGAAGTCTGTTGATGGTTTGTTACCTATTCATGAAGCACAATTATTGACTTATTTAAAATTGAGGGGCCTTAAGGTTGGCCTTTTAATAAACTTTAATGCGCCTGTTTTAAGACAGGGAATAAAAAGATTAATACTTTAAAATAAAAACTCTGTGATCTCTGTGTCTCTGTGGTGATATCATGCCTTTCATCCATCTTCACGTCCACTCATCCTTTTCCAGGTGCCGCGGCATTGGCTCTATTGAAGAGCTCTGCCGTTCTGCCCTTGATACGGGTATGGAGACCTTTGCCCTCACAGACACAAACGGCCTGTACGGGCTTATCTTTTTTCTCGAAACAGCGCGTGAGATGGGTATTAAACCCATTGTAGGGAGCGAGATCACAACGGATAACAGCCGGGCTGTCCTTCTGGTGAAGAGCAGGGAAGGGTACTCAAACCTGTGCAGGGTTATCTCTGCCAGACAGTGCCACAAGGGATTTGAACTGGCTGATGCGCTAAGGGAAAACAGAAACGGGCTCATAATATTGTCGGATGATTTCAGGCTGCTTAGAGCCCTCAGGTGTGATTCAGATGCAGACCTGTATGTTGAGATGTCTCCAGGATACAGCATGCATAAGTGCCTTGCCTTTGCCAGGGAGTACAGGCTCCCACCCATTGCCACAAACAGGGTATATCTTATTAACAAAGAACAATATCCTCTCCACAGGGTATTAAGGGCAATAGACCTTAACACAAAGCTCTCCCGTCTTAAAAAGGATGATTGCTGCCTTGAACACAATTTTTTCTGTTCTGCCCAGTCCATGGTTGACCACTTCCCTCATGCGCCTGATGCAATCGCAAATACGGTCAGGGTGGCTAATGAGTGCATGAGGGAGTGGGATATATTCAGCCTCACATTTCCTGACTTTGAAAACATGGATGATAAACAGGCATTTGACATGCTCTATAAGGCAACAATAGACGGATGCAAAAGACGCTATGGCGAGATTACAGAAAAGGTAAAGGAGCGTATTGACCATGAGATGCGGATCATATCTGAAAAAAATTTCAGCCACTATTTTCTTGTTGTGGCAGACCTCGCAAAAAAGGCGCCCCGTTCATGCGGCAGGGGGAGCGCTGCTGCATCCATTGTCTCATATGCCCTTGGGATAACCCATGTTGACCCAATAAGACATAACCTCTTTTTTGAACGTTTTCTGAACCCTGGCAGGGTTGACCCTCCTGATATAGATATAGATTTTGCATGGGATGAACGCGAACAGGTGCTGGATTATATCTTTTCACGACATGGAAACAAAAGGGCGGCCATGGTGGCAAATCACAACACCTTTGGGGCACGGTCTGCAATAAGGGAGGTGGCAAAGGTATTCGGGCTTACTGAGCAGGAAATCGGCACTGTAACAGAGAGGATCGGCTTTGCATGGCGTCTTAAGGATGTATGGCAGGGGTTAAAGGATCATCCAAAGATGAGGGGAGTAGAGTTTACCACCCCGTGGAATCAAATAATTGAAACCGCAGTCCAACTTGAAGATCATCTTAACCACCTCTCTGTCCACTGCGGCGGTGTGGTTATTGTGCCGGATGAAATAAGGCGTTACTGCCCTGTTGAGATTTCTGCAAACGGGGTTCAGGTGCTCCAGTGGGAAAAAGACTCTGTGGAGGAGGCAGGGCTTGTAAAGATAGACATACTTGGCAACAGAAGCCTGGCAGTTATACGGGATGCTATTGCTCTTGTAGAAAAAAACCATGGTGTAAAGATAGACTATGCCAACTGGAACCCAATAGATGACCCTGATACAGTAAAGATATTTTACAGGGCCGACACATTCGGGGTGTTCTATTTTGAGAGCCCGGCCACAAGGCAGGTTCTCACAAAGGTGGCAAGCGGGATTCCTTTTGAAGATTACATCAGGATGGATCATTTTCACCTGAATGTGGTTGTTACATCCATCATAAGGCCGGCATCCAACCAGTGTATACGGACATGGGTTTCAAGGCTCCACGGCGCACCATGGGAACATGTTCATCCGTTTCTGGCGCCTGTACTTGATGAGACACTTGGCATTATGGTCTTTCAGGAGCAGTTGAGTCAGGCGGCCATATACATGGCAGGTTTTGATGCTGCTGAGGCAGACGGCTTAAGAAAGGTGGTAAGTAAAAAAAACCGTGAGAAAAAACTAAGGGATTTTCACGAGAGGTTTATAAAAGGGGCATCTGAAAGGGGGGTGACAAGGGATATAACAGATCAGGTGTGGGAGATGATAATGGGGTTTGACGGTTACAGCTTCTGTAAGCCCCACTCGGCCAGCTACACCATGGTGGCATACAAATCAGCATGGCTCAGGGCACATTATCCTGCCGAGTTTATGGCATCTGTTATCTCAAACGGCGGTGGATATTACTCCACATACGGGTATATATCCGAGGCAAGACGCATGGGGATAGCAATCATGCCGCCCGATATCAATTCAAGCGAAATAAAATACACAGGGGAAGACAAATCCATAAGAATAGGATTTATGCAGATAAGTGAACTCACAACAGATGCAAAGGATTCAATCATCCATGAGAGGAATAAAAATGGCCTGTTTGTATCCTTTAATGATTTTTTAAGACGCATGTCAGGCCGCATTCACCTTCAGGATGTGAAGTCGCTCATAAAGGCCGGGGCCATTGATGCTATTGGTAATGGTATCAACAGGCCGGGTCTTGCATGGCAGGCACTTGAATTCTTTAGTCGCCAGGAAGATAAGACCCTCCCAACCCTGTTTGATTATGGTAAGAGGCATGTGCCTGCCACTCAACCGGCCCTGAACAGGCGGGATTATTCAAGGCAGGTGATGCTTAAAAATGAATCAGATACATTGGGTTTTATCCTTTCGATGCACCCGCTCGAACTGTATAACGATCTTTTAAAGAACATTCGATATGTCCAGGCAAAAGACCTGCCTGATAATATAGGGAAATATATAACCATGACAGGCTGGCTTGTAACAGGTAAAACTGTTATGACAAAGGAAGGCGATCAGATGAAGTTTGTATCATTTGAGGATACAACAGGCATATATGAAACCGTGTTTTTCCCCAAGATATATAACAATTACTGCCACATGCTTAATGCGGCAAGACCCTATATTCTTAAAGGAAAGGTGGACATGGATTTTGGCTCCATAAATGTGAATGTCCAGTGGCTTGGGTTCCTTGACAGATATAAAAGATGATTCCCTTGTCTTTATCCTGCCGGCCAGTAACCTGATGATGCAACTCTACTCTGGTGCGATCCTGTCTGTAACCATTTCCAGTAATTCTCGTGCCTCGGGTAAGCCCGGGTTGTGTTTCACAATCGTTTCTGCAACTTCTTTAGCTTTATTTAATTCTGATCCTTTGAAATAGAAATCAAATAAGGCATAGAGGTAATCCATATTTGAAGCTTCAATTTCCAGGGCTTTTTTTAATTCCTGTTCTGCTTCCACATGATGGTTTAAGTACTGAAGCAGTAATCCGTAATTATAATGCACCCTGGCTGTGAGAGGCATGTTTGCTGCTGCCTTTTCCATAAATATGGCCGCATCTTCATAATTTTCCTTTTCAGCAAGAAGCAGGGCAAGAGAGTAGGAAATTTCATAGAGATTGGGATAATCCTTCAGGGTTTCACGGAATATTTCTTCGGCCTTTATTTTTTCTCCCTGTTCATTATACAGCATAGCAAGATTCACCTTTGCAGGGTAAAAAAGTTTATCTATTTCAATGGCTGTTTTAAAATTCTCGACAGCCTTTTTATCATCATTTAAAGCCCTGTATAGGTTTCCAAGATTGAATCTCCCGAATGAAAAATCACCAGAATATTCCATTGATACAATGAATTCATTGATGCCCATGTTTAATTTCCTTTTCTGATTCGCATCCAGAAGTTCAGGAGGCAACCCTGCAAGTGCTGAAGCCGCCTGGATACGAACGGCCTTTACAGGGTCATATAGAAGAGGAACAATAAGTCGGGCCTTTTCTGTGTCATTTATGTTGTTAAGGCATTCGATAGCTGTTTTCCTGATCATAGGTTCACTGTCCATCAGAGATACCTCATAGATACCTGTTGTTTGATCAATGGGGTATGAACTCAATATGGATAAAGAAGTAGCCCTCACAATTACAGGGTATAGAGGATCTAATGCAAGCTTTTTTAGGTCATCATATGAATTCGAGGTGCGGCTCCTTCCTGCTGTAATTACTTCGCCGTAATGGCCTTTCCTGCCAGGGCCATACCATTTTGTTATCCATTCGTCAGACCATCTGATCGTCTTATCATAATGGCACCTGTTGCAAGAATTTGGCCCTCCGGTTTTTTCACTCAAATCCGGTCTTGGAATACGAAAACTATGGTCAAACCTGTAGTCTATTACCATATAGTTTTTGCCTGGCATGTGGCATTGGATGCATTCCGCGCCTGTACCCACATCAAATAGCATAGAGCCATCCTGTGATCTTATAGGGTCACCCTTTTCTCCCTTATTTTTGTGAAAATGGTGGTTAGAGGTGTCATACTCCTTTGCCCTGTGGCATGTAAGGCAGAGCTCATTGCCATCATTTATGGGTTTTATGCTGTGTACATCATGGCAGTCACTGCACTTTACATCACGATGGTACATCTTGCTCTGGGTAAATGAACCGTATTCATATACCTCTTCTAGTATCTGGCCGTCATTATAATAAAGCTCTGGGGTGAGAAGAGAGGGGAGCATCACATCAAGAAGGTCTGGTTCTGAATGGGTATAATCCCCCAGTATTGCCCGCCTGCTGTGGCATGGGGCGCATAGATTAACAAGCTCCTTTGATGAAATCCCCGATGTCTTCATTATAAGGTTATAGTTCCGGACATCAGGTCTACCCATATCAGGTGTCTCAGCCCATTTAATATGTCCTGAACCTGGGCCATGACATGATTCACACCCCACATCTATGTCTGTCCATGTGGTATTATAGGCATTGGTTTTAAGGTTATAATTTTTTTTCAGATTTGTTGAGTGGCACTCCGCACACATGCCGTTCCAGTTCTGGCCGGCATTTGTCCAGTAAAGCCAGTCATCAGGATTTATTTTTGTGCCCTGGTTAAGGTCATACCACCTCTTTTCACGGTCGTCCCATGCAATGGGCAGGCACTGAAGCCGGCCGCCATCAAATGGGATAAGATACTGCTGCAAAGGAAAGTATCCAAAGGTATGGGTTATCTCATACTCCTTCATCTCCCCTTCCTCTCCCTGCGTGTGAACAAAAAATCTCTCTCCTTTTTTATAGAACCTGGATGTTATGCTGTTATCTGTAAAAAGGACATTATTGAAATCACCCAGGACTGTCTCATCACTGGCAATATCCATTGCATTATCATGATGGGAACCTTTCCAGCTATCATACTCCTTGCTGTGGCATTCAGCACATCTTAACGACCCCATAAAGATGTTATCATCCTTTACTCGTTCAGCGCCGGTACGATCAGGAAATAATGACACCTTGAAAAGGTACAGGGGAAAGGAGAGGGTAATAATGATGGTTGCCGCGAGGCCTGCTATTTTCCATGCCCTCATTTGTTGACCTTTTTTGTGTATACAAGCTGGCTTTTCAGAAATTCATCTCTTTTTATTACTTTGCCTGTATCTACTGTAATGGTGTTATTTTCTATGTGCACAGGGTACATATTAAGTGGCCTTGGTGCAGGCGAGATTATTACAGCGCCTGTAATATCAAATGTTGACCCATGGCAGGGACATATGAACCTTTTTTCCTTATCATCCCATGGCACAGTGCAACCCAGGTGGGTGCATTTACTGGAGAGGGCAATAAAACCGCCATCCTCCATCCTGCACAGATAGAATTTCCCCATGATGTTTGCAGTAACTGAACTCACAGGATATTTGTCAATATTCCCTGCATTGATTACCTTCTCTTTCTGTTCAGCGCTGTCTCCCGGTTTTCGTCTGCCCAGATAGGTGAATACCATAAATATCAATTCCAGGAGGGCCAGTATACCGAGTGCGGCCCAGAGTATATTAAGGAAAGACCGGCGTGAAGGGGAGGGAGAAGTTTCATTTTTTTTATCAGTATCTGTCATGAATTAAAACTTTTTAACCTTTGAACCTGTTAACCTGCTTATGGCTATGGCCATACGAGCTTCATGGATGATCCCCTGAACCATATGCCGGTAATCATAAAGGTGATGAACATGGAAAATATAAATACAAATAGAGCCTGAACCCTTTCATTCCTGTCAGGTCTGTATATCTTATTCAATAAAAAATAAAAAATAGAGAATACCAACGCCATTATAAAACATGGAATTAAACCGTTACTAACCAGCATGGGTATACCTGGCAGCATTGTGGAGAAATCAGAAATAAACTCATCAGTTATAACAACAATTATTGATAGAACCAGTGCCAGAATAAATGAAAAAAGGGCGCTCTTTTTACCAATTTGAGAGATGAACCATTTCCCCTGAGAGTCAGAGACATATTTCATGAATGGTAATACTAATAAAAAGACAAGGATTATTAAGGGTATTACAAGTACTGCAAAGAGAGGGTGTATATGAAGGAGTATCTCCTGAAACCCCATAAAATACCAGGGGGCCTTGGATGGATTTGGGCTAAGCCCCGGATTGGCCTTATCCCCTATAGGTGCATTAAATATGATAGATAAGATAATTATAAGGGCTATCAGGACAAGGGCAGTAACCACCTCTCTTAATATAAGGTCAGGCATAGCCTTTACCCTGTTATTTTCTTTACCACTGTCATTAATTTCCGGAAGTGTAATCCCGCCTGCCTTGCGGACCCGCCAGAAGTGGAATGGCAGAAGGATTATCATGGCACCGGGAAGCAATGCCGTATGGGCGGCAAAAAATATAGATAATGTTGGCGCACCCACCTCTAATCCTCCCCTTGCTGCACCCTGAAGCCATTTACCCATGAGTGGAATATATTCCAGCATCCCTGTGCAGATGGTTACTGCCCAGTATGAGAGTTGATCCCACGGCAGGAGATAACCGGTAAAATTGAATGAGAGGACAATTATTAAGAGCCCAAGACCAATAATCCAGTTAATACCCCTTGGAGGATGAAATGCAGAGGTAAAAAAAACCCTTAGTAAATGGAGGAATGTGACAACAATTAGAAAATTTGCAGACCAGAAATGTATATTGCGGATAAATGCACCGAATGGGACACTGTTCCTGATATAGAGGATAGAGTCATACGCCTTTTCAGGAAATGGCATATAATAAAATTTAAGAAGAAGCCCTGTGAAAAAGAGAAGTAACACCAGCACCAGGGCCATGCCTCCAAGTCCAAAGGTCATGGAAAACCTGAGGGCCCTTGCATCAACCATTCTGGGTCTAAAGTGTAAAATCAGGCTTTTATTCATATTGAGCATACCTTTTAGACATAAGTCATGGTATTAAATGTTCAATAATATTTAATAAATATTAAATATCTCTCATTTACATCATGCAGTCTGTGCCTTCTTGTAAGGACGACATACTATTATCTATTATTTTATGAGTCAATACAATGTGAACATCCCTGATCCACCTGCAAGTTGTCATCTGCTGCGTTACCTTTCCATCCTCCATAGTCACGCCATGGCGTGACGGAGGACGGGCACTCGTTTCTCCTTGCGTCGTACCTTTTGTACGCCTCAGTCACAGCTCCTTCCGTGCCTTGCATCTAACACCTTGCTGGCGCCCAGGGTCACCCCAAATTCAGCTACCATCATTGAATAAGAAAAATTTGATGGTGGATTCGGGGATATCCAGGATATCAACTTGACAAGGTAAGGAAGCTAAAATATTATGCCAGGCACACAAACA
>CAZSZQ010000157.1:0-8460 GCA_964610475.1 uncultured Desulfatiglans sp. | reverse complement strand
GACTGGTGGTGGGTCAACATGGAAAAGGGTTATGAACTCTGGTGCCCTGATGAGCACAAGGGTTTCAGATGGGAAAGAAAACCGCCAATGAACGGTCATATCGGCGCTGTGCAGATCGCTACCGAAAGTATAGATTACAGCCCTGTTATGGATTTAAGAATCGAATGGGTTGACCCCAATATAGGCACCGACGAGCAAAAGGCATTCTGGACATATGAGCATCTCCTTACAGCCGGCACTACAGGTGAAATCCCCGGGACAAAGCCCTTTATCATGCTCTCGCACCAGTGGGAGGCCATTCCCGGCGGATGTAAAATGCGCTCCTGCATGCACGGGTTCCCGAAACCTCCCCCCGGAAGCGGTCCGGCTCATCCTCCGACAAAAATGCCTGAACACCCGACCGGTAAAAAGCCTACAGGTGGCGGATGGCCTGCCCATAATATTGCTGAGGCAGGTACATTCAAGAATTTTCTTCCTGCTTTGTGGGGAATCTGGCAGGCAGTTGCTGACCCGGCAATTAATCGCAATGCCTCATTAAGGATTAAAAAAGAAGGCTCTCGTATTATTTATATTTAAACAGGGGAGGCTCTGAAATGGAAATTCTGGAACTTAAATGGATTAAAGAAATAAAAATAGATATGGAGAGATGCAAAGGGTGTAAATCATGTATGAATGCATGTTTTGTGGATGTGATCCGGTGGGATGATGCAAAGAAAAAACCGGTCATAGCATATCCTGAAGACTGCGTCTGGTGCCTTGCCTGTGAGTGTGCCTGTCAGGTAAATTGCATTAATGTAATTCCCAATATTCCGGCGCCGTTAAGGTCATCTTTCTAAGGGTATAAAAAGGAGAAACATAATGACTGATTTGAATAACAATAGAGAATTCCTGTCTGCAGATGTTTTAATAATAGGAGGCGGGATAGGCGGTCTGGCTTCCGCAATAAAGGTAAAGGAAAAAAACCCGGAATGTGACGTGCTGATTGTTGAAAAACAGACAACAGGCTATGCAGGTAAGGCAACAAAGATAGGCGGCATACTTGCCTTCCTCGGCCCCAATAATAATGCTGACAAATTTATTGATTTTCAGGTGCATACATCAGGGTTATACCTGAATGACCAGGATTTACTGGCAAAATATGTCAGAGATACCTATAAGACAATTGAGCAGTTTGCGGAATGGGGCAATAAACTTGCAAAAACACCTGATGGCAACATGCTTTCCTTCCCTGCCATGTTTGCCCCGGAGTATTCATCTACGTTCATAGATATCGATTTAATGTTGCCCATGCGAGCCAGAGCCAAAAAATTGGGGACTAGAATAATAAACAAAATTCATGTAGTTGACCTTTTAACGCTGGATAATCGTGTAGTCGGTGCAGCCGGTTTTAATATTGTTGACGGTCATTTTATTGTTATTAATGCAAAGGCCATCATACTTGCAAACGGAAGCTGTGGTTATAAAGTAAGGCGTTTCTGGTCTGCAGGAACAGGGGACGGAATAGCAGCCGCCTACAGGGCCGGTGCTGAAATGAGAAATGCCGAATACGGAAATCTTTACGGGCACACAGTTTTTCAGGCAACTGACAGCGGGATGGTGGGTTCAGATTTTCTAATGAACAAACTTGGTGAAAATCTGGCACAAAAATACATGCCGAACAGGGGACCAGCGGGTGTATTTTTGCCCGTCAAACTGGCTGTTGGTCTTGAAAAAGAGGTTGCAGAAGGCAGAGGTCCAATCTTTTTTGATCCGCCCAAATCAATGCCTCCGCACGGTTTTTCTACCAGACTTCCCAAGATTGAAGAGTGGTTAGCAAAAATAGGGAGTAAAGAAAAGGAATACGGGATATCAAGAGACTCAAGGCCCGAAATAGGAGTACCTTTACATGGTGAAACATCCTGTATAAAGGTTGATCATGAAATGAAAACCAGCCTTGAGGGGTTATGGGCAATAGGAGATACAAGCTATTCAGGTTCTGCACTGGCCGGCGCTGTCGCCTCCCCTCCCGGTGTGTGCCCCGGTTCAGGAATCATGTTCGCGGTAATAAGCGCAGGCTGGGCCGGAGCCTCGGCTGCCGGTTATGTTAGAGAGGCATCGCCTGTTGATCTGAATAACATTGATATGGATAAGATCAGGGATACTATATTTGCACCGATAAAGGATAACAAAAGTATTTCACCCTGGGAAGCCATATCTGTACTGGGAAGCATTGTGGCCCCAATGAAATATAACCTCCGCAGGAGTAATGACCGGCTTTCCGAGGCTATCGGCATGATTGAAAGGCTAAAGAAAAAACTCCCGGATCTTAAGGCAAATGACCCGCACTACCTTGGTAAATGCCATGAGGTAAGATCTATGACATTATGCGCTGAACTTACCTTCAGGGCAGCCCTGATGAGGACTGAAAGCAGGGGATTTCATTATAGAGAAGATTTCCCAGAACAGGATGACAGGAACTGGCTGAAATGGATAATCATAAAACAGGTAAAAGAAGAGATGAAGCTCTCAACTCAACCCATTCCTATTAATGACTATAAAATCAGGCCGGATGGCAGATAGTGTTCGTTTCTAATCATTTAAACAATAAGGAGGTAAAAATGAAAAAACTAGTTATCGCGGGTACAACAGTCATTACATTATTATTAATACTTGGAGGATTTATGACAGCGGGTGCACAAAATGAAGCAAAAGGTTTCGCAGGTGAGTGGCAGGCGACTTATACGACCCCTATCGGTGCAATGATATGCAATTACACATTTAAGGTTGAAGGGAATACTGTAACCGGTAAAGTTATTGCTGAAATGAGCGGAAATAAAAGTGAGAGTGAAATAACACAAGGGAAAATAGAGGGGGATAAGATAACTTTTGTCTGGACATATAACAATGATGTTCAAATGTCATGTACGGGAATACTATCAGGTGATGAGCTTAAATTAACCCGTCAGGCAGGCACATATGGAGCAGAACAAGCCGTAGCAACCCGGATTACAGGCGATAAAAAATAAACGGTTAGATATTATCCGCACAAAGGGCATAGAGCAAATCGAAAAGAAAATAATGTGCTAAATCTCAATTCTGTTACTCTATGCCCGCTATGCCGCGCCAAAACCCTGGCACAGGTAATTCCCTGATTTTATTTCAATTCAATTTTACTCCAATATTTAGATCATAAAATATTTGATATTTTTTGATATTTGTATACAACTATATCTGTTGTTATTTCTTGTTATAAGAACTGGAGTTTCTCAGTTGGATATTACCACCCTATACTTTCAGGATATTTGAATATGACAAACAGGAAAAGAAAAATTGGAAAGACATCCCTTGACCACATTTCATCCGTCCCTTTTTTTATTCAGATCGCAGAGACCATGAAGAGACGTATATTATCAGGACAATACAATCCAGGTAAACAGCTTTTTACGGGTGAAGAGCTGGAAAAGGAATTTCAGACAAGCAACATAACTATTCGTAAAGCCATGGATAAACTAAAAAATGATGGCTTCGTGGAACGACGGCGTGGTCTGGGTACAACCGTATCCAGAATAAAACAGGAACCACTGACCTTTGAGCTGGGCAGAAGTTTTAAAAAACTTAAAGAATCCATTCAAAAACTGAACACCCAGGTGAAAGTACTGGAGATTACCACAACAAGATCATCAGAATATGTACAGAATTTCCTCTCAATGGACTCTGAACAGGATATATGGAGACTGAAACGTTTGAGAATTTTTAATGGTTTGCCTGTATCCTATAATACCTATTATGCTGATCCCGGTTCCTGTAACAAAATATCAAAAGCAGATGCAGAAAAAGATGATATTCTGCATACTATTGAACAGGCCATGAAAATAAAGTTTAAAAAGGTAAATCAGACCCTGAGGTCGGTTGCGGCAGACCTGGACATTTCGAGCGCCCTTGAAATCCCCTATGGGGCGCCTGTATTTTTTAATGAAATTACCTATCATCCGGTTTCAGGGAAGGCACTTGTACTCAGTCAGAACTATTTCCGGGGGGATATGTTTGTCTTCAGGACATCATCCATGTTATAACCTGAATCTTGCACCAAATATCTATTACGGCTTGAAGCGCCATGTGTTTAAAGGTCGTTTCAAAATTTTAATCCTCACCATATGGGTAATATGCTTGCGGATTAAAATTCCTCCAACTTCCCTTTAAATACATGGCTTTCTACGCCTCACTACGACATCCGGTGCAATATTCAGGTATAAATATAGCATACGCTTGATTCCTGGAAGCCTCCAGCCTGGTTCATCATAGATTTGTATTAATTATTATTGACAGCATTATGGAGATTAGTATACCTATATACATTATTAGCAGTTATAAAGGAGCTGAATTACCGAATATCATTCAGATATTCCGACCATGGTGAACCTGATGGAATGCAGTAGACCAGGTTATGGTAATTATTATAGGGATGCGATGTCCTTTGATTCTTGCAGACAGATGGAGAAGGTTTATAATCCCCCCTTTCCATTTCCCTAAATCAAGGCATCGTATCCCTATAATATTATTTATTTGCAGCACCAGTCACTTTCAAGGATAATGATTTATGCAAATGCCTTCTAACCTGCTGTATTGCTTTACCGGTCAGAGTGCCAATGTATATGTTATAATTTTTAAAAAGTTCATCTCTCTTGAAAAGGAGAAACCATGAATAAACATGTTTTTAATCCTTACTGCATCACCACACCGGTCATACTGCTTTTACAATTATTCATATTTACTGCAGCGTATGGATTATCAACAATCGATTACGGATGTGCCATTGCTGATGAGGATCAAATCATTGAATCTAAAACCCTGGCAAAGAACCTGGTAAATACGGGAGATCCTCAATATCGAGCCAAAGGCGATCTGCACCGTAAATATCATTTTCCAGCGGCAAATTCAAATATTCCTTACCGTCTGTATATACCTACAACATGGGATGGCAATTCTCCTTTACCGATGATCGTTTTTCTGCACGGCGCAGGCTCAGATGAAAACCGGTATCTGGATGCCAATGACAGGCAACTAATTCGTCTTGCGGAACAACATGGATATATATTACTGTCACCATTAGGATACACACGAATGGGCGCCTACGGAACCCCTCTGCGCCTGCCAGCAGTCTTCGGGAACCCGGAGGTAGCGGCAAAACAGCGGGCTTCAGTTACTCCGGAACAGGAACAAATCCTCCAACTGAGCGAGAAGGATGTTATCAACACACTTGAAATCGTGCTTAACGAATACCCTGTGGATCATAATTCCATCTTTCTGGCCGGCCATTCAATGGGAAGCGGGGGAACATGGTATCTCGGCGCAAAGTATGCTCAGTACTTTGCTGCAATCGCTCCATTATCAGGTCCTTTTGTAGATGAAAAAAACTACCCCTGGGACAACATAAGGCAGATGCCTGTCTTTATGACAGAAGGGCTAGGGGCCACTCCGTCTCTCGCAGGTAGCAAGGCTATGCTGGCCTGGATGAAAGAACGGGGCTTCAAAATAGAGTATATGGAGGTGGATGCTGATCATGGAGGAATGATACCCCTTGTGCTGCCGAGTATATTCAATTTTTTTGACCGCATAAGGGAGTCAAATAAAACCTTAAAGATTACTGAGACGGACTGCACAGTTGAAAAGCTTGGGACATCAATACCTGCTTCAGCCATTGGCGAGCCTGTATCAGGTGTAGCACTGAAGCCTCCGGTATGGACAAAAGCCAGCGGCCCAAATCCGGATTATTGCAGTGTTGACGGCTCCATTTCCCCTGTTTCAAAGGAACCAAATGCCAGGCCCATCAATTTTCGTGTTGCACTTCCCTCTTCATGGAGTCGTCGTGCTTCACAAATGGGAGGTGCAGGTATGAACGGATTCATCCCTAACCTTGCAGGCGGTACTGATATGTCCTCCAGGACATCCCTTATCGGCCTTGGATTTGCCACCTATGGCAGTGATTCCGGGCACTCGATGGGACCTATGATGGGTTTTTCCAAAAAATCTGTCCAAAAGAGTCCTGTCCCTGATAATGCTAACGACTGGACATTAAATGATGAAGCAATAAAAAATCTTGGTTACATGCAGATGAAAAAGACACATGATGCAGCCATGGTGCTCATGGAAAGGATCTATGGTGAAAAACCAAAATACAACTATTATTTTGGTGGGTCCCAGGGAGGAAGAGAGGCCATTACCGTAGCACAAAGATATCCTGAGGACTATAACGGGATTTCTGCAAATGTACCTATTGTTAACTTTTCGACCCTGATGCTGGCGCCCGAACTGATCAGAATACAGGAAAAGCCTGTTGAAAACTGGGTACCCCTGGCCAAGACAAATGCCATTGCTGCGGAGTTCATACGCCAATGCGATAAACTGGATGGACTTTCCGATGGTATCATCAACAATTACATGGCCTGCAGAGAAATATTTGATACCAAGCAGGGAACCCCTGGAAGGGATCCATGGAAAGCAAAAAGATGCCCGGATAATATTGATCCGAATCCTTCAGATATCAGCAGCAACGCATGCCTCACAGATGGTCAGATTGATACCATGCGCTTTGTCTACAGCAGATATCAGTTTGTAATCCCTCTGGCTAATAACGTAAAATCATTCGGTATGTGGCTGCCTAATACCGATCCCTCCGGCAGCGGGCTCATAGAACCCAGAAGGTATAGAGGTCAGGAAGGGGTTGATGAAAGCGCGCCTTTACATAATCACTTAGGTGTACTTGGAGTTACTGGTTTTTTAATGCAGAATTTGGATGCCAATCCTCTCGACTATATTGAAGACGGTGATTTTAATAACAGGAGAAACGAAATTTCAGTAATTCTGGATTCAACCGATCCTGACCTTAGCGCTTTTAATAAACGCGGGGGAAAGATGATAGTTGCCATAGGTACAAATGATACACTTGCTTCTCCCGGTGCACAGTTGGATTACTATCAGGCTGTCATAAATAAAATGGGTAAAAAGACAGTAAATACATTTGCCCGGTTTTTTGTTCTTCCACAGGCTAACCACGGCCTGATGGGGACAAGTTACATTATTAATGGAGATGGGGAATCGATCCCGGCTGAACCAATACCAACCGGATTTGACCGGCTCAAACTTCTGACAGACTGGGTTGAAAAGGGGATTGCCCCTCCCATGTCTGTCACGGTTACAGGCGGCAATAAAAGTCTGCCGATGTGTTCATATCCTGAATACCCGAAGTACAAGGGAGGAACGATTGACAAGGCCGAATCCTACGAATGCGTAATTCATTAATTTTTTATAACAATTTTTTATTTAGTTATTACAACTTAAACATCCGGTCAGGAGGACAATTTATGAAAATCTTTTTTATTATAGCTGCTATTATATGTTTATGCCTGTTCATCCCGATATCCTTTGCATCAGACACAGATAAAAAGGTAGAGGGCACCGATATTAAAATGCTGCATGCAGAACATGTATTTGATGCCAATGTAACCATAGGCGGTCTCCTCAACTTCGGTAAAAGCAAGTATGGTGAACGAAGGATCATCCCTATAACCGGGGGCAGGTTCAAAGGACCCGATATTGAGGGTGAGGTACTTCCGGGTGGAGCCGACTGGCAACTTACCAGGCCAGATGGTGATGTGGAACTTTACGCCAGATACACCCTTAAAACAAACGACGGAGCGCTTATCCAGGTGCAGAACCGTGTCCTGATGCACATGTCAAAGGATGGTAAGCCGCCCTATACACGCTCAGTGATAGATTTTGAGGCGCCTTCAGATAGCAGACATGCCTGGCTCAACCATGCTATATTCCTTGGAACCCTTACAATGCCAAAAGAGATGCCAAAGGATAATCCTTTTGTTATTATAAGTGTGTATAAAGTGCAGTAACGCAAGGCGCATAGAGCATAGCGCAGAGGGCAAAGCGTAAAAAGCATATTCATTTCTTTCGCTATGTGCAATGCCCTATGCGCTATGCTTTATTAAAGCAGGAAGGGATATGAAAATATTTTTTTTGTTTATCGCAGGTTTATTTCTTTCAATAAACTCATTTGGGCAAACATTGCCTTTCCAGAATCCTGATTTAAGTTCAGAAGAACGGGCAAAAGACCTTATTTCACGGTTAACACTTGAAGAAAAAGCCGCACTGATGTGCGACGTATCGGATGCAATTCCACGCCTCGGTATAAAAAAATTCAACTGGTGGAGTGAGGCGCTTCACGGCCTTGCAAATAACAGCAATGTTACTGTTTTTCCTGAGCCAATAGGCATGGCCGCCTCATTCAATGATGACCTGGTTTACAGGATATTCAATGCAGTATCTGATGAAACCAGGGCCAAGTATAATGAGTCCCGGCAAAAGGGTCTTGAAAACCGGCGGTTTTTAAGTTTATCGGTTTGGACCCCTAATGTTAACATCTTTCGCGATCCCCGCTGGGGGCGAGGCCAGGAAACATATGGCGAAGAC
>CAZSZQ010000156.1:0-8466 GCA_964610475.1 uncultured Desulfatiglans sp. | reverse complement strand
AGTTACTAATTCTCTCCAGGATGTTTGTCTGATCTTTAAAATTAAAACACATGGTAAAAATCTATTTGATCTCATCCTGAAAAAGCATGTCCTTTCCGTACCAAGGCCTATAAAGGCTGTATAATAGCCTTCACTAAAAATTGACAATAATGCAATTTCCTAACCGTAACTTACTGGAATTTTTCTATATTTTCATAATGCTGACCTCTTGAGCCCTAAATACCAAATTATGCATTGTTAAACACCTCCAGCATCCTGGCGTGTATACCGGGGGTGGAGGCCAGAATAGTGTTCATAAAGGGGTTGAACGGGTTCCCTGTATAATCACTTATAATCCCGCCCGCCTCCTCTAATATCAGGCTGCCCGCTGCGGTGTCCCATGGTTTTAATCCCTGCTCCCAGAAGCCATCTAGCCTTCCCGTGGCAACGTAACACAGATCGATTGAGGCCGATCCCGCCCTTCTTATTCCCTGTGCCCTGACTATCATTCCTTTAAGATAGCCGAGAATAGCATCAGGTTTTTCATATACATCATATGGAAAGCCGGTACCTAAAAGTGAATCCTTCAGATTCACCTTATCAGATACCTTTATAGATTTTTTATTCAAAAAAGCGCCTTTACCCTTTTCTGCCTCAAAAAATTCATCAAGACAGGGGTTATAAACAATGCCCACAACAATCTCTTTATTTACCTGAAGGCCTATTGATACAGCAAAAAAGGGAAAGGAATGAGCAAAATTGGTGGTACCGTCCAGAGGGTCTATGATCCACAATCTATCAGATTTATCGCCATGCTCCCCGGCCTCCTCCGACAGAATCCTATCATCCGGAAAAGCTGTACTGATAGTATTGATAACAGCCCTCTCCGACATCAGATCGGCTTCAGTTACAAGATCAATCTCGCCCTTTTTTGAAATCCTGCTAATGTTTCCATATAGCTCCTTTAAAATCCTGCCCGCATTCATTGCCGCACGGCTGGCTGTTTCCATCTCTTTTTGCCACATAGTCATCTGTATCTCCAATGGATACTTTTCTGTTTTTCTTGAAAAGCAGAAAGCTCATATAACTGGTTATGGTTCATCACTATTAAAATCCGGGGTTTCACGGTATTTTTTTAAACGGTGTCGCAGAGTATTTCTGCTGATGCCAAGCATCTCGGCTGCCCTGACCTGATTGTTTCCGCATTCCTCAAGGACCTTCATTATTATAGTTTCTTCAACTGTTTCTATGATATTTGCATGAATTCCGTCTTTAAAAAGCTGGATTACCTCAGGCATTATATTTTCTATCTTGTCTTTTAAACGGTCTATAACCTGTTTACGGTTTAACGAATTGGCATCATACTCCTTTTTTCTGTCCAGAAACTCTATGTGATCTTCTGTAATAATATCCCCTGCACACATAATAACAGCCCTGTTCAGGCAGTTTTCCAGTTCTCTGATATTTCCGGGCCATGAGTAGGATTTAAACTGGTTAAGGACTCCTTCAGACACGTATCTGACAGTCTTGTTATATGCTGACCCAAACCTGTTTATAAAATATTCTGCAAGCTCAGGGATATCTTCTGTACGCCTTCTCAAAGGCGGAAGATCAATGGAAATGACCTTTAACCTCCAGTACAGATCCTCCCTGAAGGCCCCCTCCTGCACGGCCAGAGAAATATCTCTATTGGTGGCAGCGATAATGCGCACATCAACCTTTAGGGTCTTTACACCTCCCAGCCGCTCGAATTCGCCTTCCTGAAGCACCCTTAAAAGTTTTGCCTGAAGGGGCATTGATAAATCTCCTATTTCATCAAGAAAACAGGTCCCTCCGTTTGCCCGTTCGATTTTGCCTATTTTTGTGTGGTGAGCGCCTGTAAATGCCCCTGGTTCATATCCGAATAATTCACTTTCAAAAAGCTGTTCAGGTATGGCTGCGCAGTTAATGGCAATAAAGGGCTTTTCATTCCGGCTGCTGTGGTGAAATATAGCCTTTGCCGCCAGCTCCTTTCCGGTGCCGCTTTCACCAGTAAGAAGCACTGCCACATTCTTTTCCGCTATCTGACCGATAGTTTTATAAACCTCCTGCATAGCCTTGCTGCGCCCAACCATTTTCAGGGTTTTGTCTGAAGATATCTTATCAGGGGTTATCGCCATATCAGGTAAAAAGACCTTTTCCTTCATCCTGCTGTTCAGTTCAAGGGCCTCACTTACGATTCGGCTTAATTCCTTTCGCTCAAAGGGCTTGCTCAGGTAATCATATGCGCCTCGCTTCATAGCGGTAATTGCCGTATCAGTACTGCCATATGCTGTCATTATTATAACAGGGGTTTTTACCTGGGCATCCTTGATCTCCTTTAATGTATCCAGGCCGTTAAGTCCGGGCATCTTGTAATCCAGCAGTATAAGGTCAAAGGTTTTATTTTTAATTATAGCGACAGCCTCTTCACCGGAAAGACAGGTGGTTACATCATACCCTTTCCTGCTAAAAAACCTGGTGAGGAAATGATTCAGGCCTTCATCATCATCAATCAGTAATATTTTTTCCGTTTGCATGATTTGCTTCAGATGTTACATGAAGTAAGATCGAAAAAAAGGCGCCGCCTTCTTCCCTGTTTCCTGCATGTATTTCTCCATTATGTCGTTTTATTGTATTTAATACCATGGGAAGCCCAAGGCCTGTCCCTGCTGTTTTGGTCGTAAAAAACGGATCAAATATAAAATTGAGATTTTCAGGCGAAATCCCGGTACCGGTGTCTTCTATATCAATACGCACCATGTTGGTATGTTTATCAGTGTCTCCTGCCAATGCATCACCTGCAACTCCCGCCCTGACATTTATCCTGCCTTTTTCAGGCATTGCTTCAAGGGCATTAATAAAAAGGTTTATCAATGCCTCTTCAAGCAACTTTTTATCCCCTGAAATCTCCGGCAGGTTTTGATTGACCATGGTTTCTATTGTGCATTCCTGTTTATTTGCCAGAGGTCTTACAAGGGAAACAACATCCTTTACCAGATTTTCTACAGAAATATTTGAAAATACCATATCCTTTGGCTTTGTATAGTCAAGTAAACGGTTAATGGCAACCTCAATTCGTGATATCTGGCCCATTGCAATGCTAAAATCCTCAGTAAACTCCGGCGATATTACTATTTCACCCTGTATTGATTCAAGAAACAACTTTATTGATGTTAAAGGGGTGCGGATTTCATGGGCAATCGCAGCGCCAAGACGGCCAAGGGCAGCAAATTTTTCAGACCTCTCGGCTATTACTTTAAACTGTTTAAGTGTCTGGCCGGTCTCTTCAAGTTCTGCGGCCTTGAGATTGAATTTTTCTTCGAGGGTATGCTGCCTATGCTGGATCACCCGGGCCATCTCTGCAAAGGCACGGCTTAATATGCCTATCTCATCACGGCGGCCGGTATCAATGCCTTCGGGGTCAAAATTGGCCCTCGCCAGATTATTGGCTGACCGGCTAAGGCTTCGCACCGGACGTATAACATGAAATGAAATGACCCAGGTAAACACCAGGGCGCTTCCTATAGCCAGAAAAACCATGAAACCGATAAGACGTTTCATGCTGTCAGCGCTCCTGAATGCCTCATCCCTGTCCTGCTCCACAACAATATACCAGTCTGTGTCTCCTACCTTGTGTGATGTTCCAAGCACCTCAATATTTCGGTAGTCCAGATAGGTCTTTTTTTTGTCCCTGTTCTCAAAGATGTTTTTAAAGCTTTCAGACTGGGATATGTTCTCTGTCAAAATACGCCGGGGTTCTTTATGCGCCAGAAATGTTCCGTTCATGTCTACAAGATAACATTCACCTGTTTCGCCCAGGACAACATGCAGTATGATGTTTATAATTTTATTGGTGCCGACACTGCCAAGAACAGTGCCTATATGATTTCCTTTTTCAAAAACAGGTGCGGTTATACGGAAGGTTGATTCTCTTTCCTCCGGGAGATATGTTATGGGTGAAAAGACAAGAGAAGCTTTTTTATCATAGGAAGCAAGAGATCTTTCAGTGCTATGATCCGTATCTATTGTGCTGAAAACAAGCTCATTATTTTCCGAATATATTGATATGTCGTTATATACGCCGTACTGGGTGCGGATCAGGTCAAGATAAGGTGCTATCAAATCAGGGTTCATGGATTTTATTATAGATGTGCCTGCAATGACCTGCATGTCCTGTTTTCGCTCTTCCAGCCACCTTTCGAGTATGACAGCCTTATCTTTAGCAATATTTTCAAGCTGGCGAAACACCAGGTTTACTATCAGGGATTCGGTGGTTTTTATTGAAAATATGCCAACAACAGCAAAAGGCACAAGCGCAAGCACCAGAAACAGGAATACAAGCTTATTTTTGAGGGTAAAGATATTTTTTAGGATTTCCAAGTCACACCCGGTTCATATTCTTCTGATCGTTTTTATTTTACATTCTTATTTTATTAAAGCTTCAGGCTTAAAAAAAGATAAATTTTCTGCGTTAAACACAGTAACAGATAAGCTCCTGGGTAACTACATCTGATCGCATTATCAATCCCCTATTTTTTATATCATAGACCTTTACAATATGCGAAAGCCCCTCATCCAGCGGACGGAAATGCGAGAGCATATTAGGCAGCGTCAACAGCCTTTCAGGCCGGAAAATAACTTCTTTATTTTCCGGGTAAATGGCTGCATAAAAAATGCTGGACTCAGTTAGATCATGAAAAAAGTGGGTTCCGAAAGAGAGATCCGGGACCATGCTGCCCGCCTGATAGCTGATTTCCACCAGGGCTGTAATATGGTTGATCTCTGAAAATTTTACAGGGACACCCATGGCTGGGGTCTGAGTGCCCCACCTGCCTGGCCCCATCAGCATGGCAGGATTTTCTTTGGGGTCGATGATCTCTCTGTTCAGTTTACCGATGAGTCTTGCCACACTGTACTTGTCCGAAAGCGATGATGCAGCATAGCTTTCAGGGTCTACCCATATAAGTCTCGTTATGGGGAGCGCCACATTACCGCCCATAAAATTGCCCTCTATCCTGATAAAGATATCTTCAGGATCAACCATATCGATAAGGGGGACATCAATTGTATTATAAAGGGTCTGAAAAGGGCGGCATTGAAGAAGATTAACCTGTATACCACTGGCTGGAGTGTTGTTTACTGTAAATTCTATCTCCACCGGCACAGAGTATGCCTGTTCAAGAGTCTTAAGCATCCTCTTCATGATATCTATAAAAGAGGTGCCTGTAAGAAAATCGTCAAAGGTTAAAATCCATTGGTTTTTTGATAAGCCACGGTCATAATTACCCGGTTCTGTATCGCGCACAGCAATTTGCTTTATATCCAGATCGGGCACCTTTTCAGTAAGCTCGGCAAGAGAAATTGTTTTAAAGGCATTATCAGGGATGTCCAGATAATCCACATAATGCTGCGAATATTTTTTTATGTCCTGCATACCGGCAAGAGGCTTGATAAGAGGATCATCTATTGCAACGATCCGTGGATAATCGGTTTCAACCCTGTTTACGGCGCGGGTACCCAGCCCCATTACAAGGCGCAGCATTCCGGCCTCAGGGTCCATATTCTTTTTCCAGACATATGGGTTGCGTGACAATCCCACACCTGCAAGCTCAGGGAAAAAAAAGTCATGATGATTGGAGCCTGATACCCTCTGCACCATGATGGCCATCTGTTCATCCATCTTATCGAGACCGCGCTGCATCCTGTAGGCAAGGGCATCTTCATTCATGGTTCCTGCATAGATGCGTTTTACAGCCTCCTCAAACACATCATAGCGCTTTTCCGGGGAGCCCTGATTTACACAGAAGAAACTTTCATATCTCCCGGCAAAGGCGCTTCCATATGCATCTTCCAGGAGACTGCTTGAACGCACAATGATAGGAGACTGCCCAAAATACTCAAGCATTAGCTGAAACCGCTCACGTATGGGTTCAGGGAATGTCCCTTTAAGGATTTTCTCCTTAAGCTCTCCGGCCTTTTCAAAATATCCTTCGGCTGTTTTATGGGCCATAAACAGCTTCCACCATACATTTCTGACAATAAAAGAATAGAATACATCTGACCCTATATAAAAGGAATCATGGGGTTCAAGTATATGATTCCAGTCATACCCTGTATCTTTCCTGAGTATATTTCTGGCAAGCAGCATGCCCAGGGCCTTACCGCCAATAAACCCTGTCCCGATAAGTCTTTCCTTGATAAAGAGAAGATCTTCAAGGGTAAAATAGCGCCGGATCAGGCCGATTATTCTCCTGTTTCTGCTTAAAATCAGACGACTGAGCTGTTCCACCTTGTCTTCCTTTTCAAGGGGGTCTGCCAAGGACTCCATGAGTTCACCGGCCTGCATGAAAAGGTGATCCCAGTAGTCAAGGGTGCGCTGGGCAGTTAAGGTATTTTCACGCATGAGATGAGAAAAGAGCCTGGTAGCCTCAGCGCTGTTTATCACCGGCACCAGGTCAGACTTTTCCTTTATGTGAGGTAAAAACATGGTAGAGGAATACCTTCCCTGTACCTTTATGGGGTGTATGCATAGCTTACGTTCAAAGCTGTACACATCAATTAGTAGCTGCGTTGTTTCTCTGATCCCGGCAACAGCCCTGAATGAATGGCGGTTTCTTAGAATAGCAAAATAGGCAATGGTGTTAAGTTCAAAGAGATAGGGGCATGTGACATAGAAAAAGTTTACGATCATCATGTCTGTTGCCCATTCAAAAAGCAGATCGGACAGGGAGTCAAAGACATAGAATATGTCATGCCCCTCTTTTGTGATTATGTTGTGTATCTGGGTGGTAAAGGCCTCAAAACCTGATGAAACATCCGGATTATACACCCGGATATTTTTCCGGGGTGCAAGAAGAGGCGGGTGCCTTGCAAACCTTATATAAACAACATGCTCTTCCGTTGAAAGGGCATTATTTATAAAATAGGAAACAAGTTTTCGATAGGCATCTATATCATCAACCTGCCATACAACATTGTCACCCCTGTGCAGATAATCTATGATATTGTCAAGACTTTCCCAACCCGTACTGACGTGCGAGTAGTATGCCATTGCTCCCTTGTTATGCCCCCGAGATAATACAATGGACGATCAAAGGGGAGTTTACCCCTTTTAAATCATCCATTCAGAGTTTTAAACCGGAATCAGGTTTTATACAATTCCGTATGCCAGCATGGCCCTGGCCACCTTCATGAAGCCGGCGGTATTTGCTCCTGCCACATAATCCCCCTTTTTGCCATATGTTTCAGCGGCATCCAGGCATGATTTGTGTATGCTCTTCATGATGATCAGAAGCCTCTGATCAACCTCTTCCCGTGTCCATGACATCTTGAGGCTGTTCTGGCTCATTTCGAGGCCCGATGTGGCTACACCGCCTGCATTGACTGCTTTGCCGGGCCCGTAGAGTATCTTGTGTTCCTGAAATACCCTTACCGCTTCCGGTGTTGAGGGCATATTAGCCCCTTCCGCCACACATATGCAACCATTTTTAATGAGAGATTTTGCATCCTCGGCATCCAGTTCATTCTGTGTTGCGCATGGAAGGGCTATGTCTATCTTTATACCCTGTTTTCTCAGGACTTCCCAAACATTTTCGCCTTCGCGGCACAAGCACTTATATTTGCTCGCATACTCTGCAATCCTGCCCCGGCGGCTATTTTTGAGGTCCATGATATAATTGCACTTTTCTCTGTCAATACCTTTTTCATCAATAATTGTTGCATTGGAGTCACAGGCGGTTATGACCTTTGCTCCCATCTGGGTGGCCTTTTCTATTGCGTACTGGGCCACATTTCCTGAGCCGCTTACGGCAACAATCTTGTTTTTGAAATCAAGGCCCCTTGTTGAAAGCATCTCGGCAGCAAAGTAGACAGCACCATATCCGGTTGCCTCAGGTCTGATAAGGCTTCCGCCGTATTCAAGCCCTTTTCCGGTAAGGACGCCAGTATGGGTGTTCCGGATCTTTTTGTAATATCCGTACATATAACCTATTTCCCTGCCTCCGACACCGATATCCCCTGCCGGCACATCGGTTTCAGGGCCTATATGCCTGAAAAGTTCACGCATGAATGCCTGGCAGAAACGCATAATCTCTGCATCGGATTTTCCTTTCGGATCAAAATCCGAACCGCCTTTAGCCCCGCCCATCGGGAGGGTGGTTAGTGCGTTTTTAAATATCTGTTCAAAACCCAGGAATTTTATAATACTCAGGTTTACAGAGGGATGAAACCTTATTCCTCCTTTGAACGGGCCTATGGCATTATTGAACTGAACCCTGAACCCCCTGTTTACATGGACATTAGATTTATCATCCATCCATGGCACCCGAAATGTTATTGCCCGTTCGGGCTCAACGATCCTTTCATAAATGGCTGCCTTAACAAGCTCCGGATGGCGTTCTGCAGTAGGTTCCAGGGTTTCAAGAACCTCAGTCACCGCCTGATGAAATTCCACCTGATCGGGGTCAA
>CAZSZQ010000155.1:0-8472 GCA_964610475.1 uncultured Desulfatiglans sp. | reverse complement strand
AGAGGATTTTTCATTCTATGTCCAGAACGCCTCTGTAACGGATAAGACACTTGCGCCAGAAGGTAAAAGCACTATCTATGTCCTTGTCCCTGTTCCAAACAAAAAGGGCAGAATAGACTGGGAAAAGGAGAGGCTTCCCATGAGAAACAGGGTCATTGAGGCCCTTATCTCAAAGGGTGGCTATAATGGGCTTACAGAAAACATAGAAGAGGAAAAGATAGTAACCCCTGATGACTGGGAAAATGAGCACTCTGTTTATCTCGGTGCAACCTTTAACCTTGCCCACAGCATAAAACAGATGCTCTATTTCAGACCACATAATGAGTTTGAGGAGTTTAAAAACTGCTATCTTGTGGGCGGCGGCACACATCCCGGAAGCGGGCTTCCGACCATTTATGAATCAGGCAAAATCTCTGCCGGGCTTATAATGAGAGATGGAAAATGAAGAGAGATGGATGGCAAAATGAGCCGGTAAAGGTGGGAATAAGCGCCTGCCTGATGGGAGATGCAGTCAGATACGATGGCGGCCATAAACATGACAGGTTTCTGACCGATACCCTTGGTCAATATGTGGAATATGTAAAGGTCTGTCCTGAAGTGGAGTGCGGGCTGCCCGTGCCCAGGGAAAGCATGCACCTGACTGGAGATCCCAGATCACCGCGTCTTGTGACTGTACGAACTGATATTGACCACACAGAAAGAATGGTGTTATGGGCAAAAAAGCGGGTAAAAGAGCTTGAAAATGAAGGGCTGTGCGGTTTTATCTTTAAGAGCGGCTCCCCCAGCAGCGGCATGGAGCGGGTAAAGGTCTATAATGAAAACGGCATTCCAGGCAATAATGGCGTAGGGATGTTTGCCGGAATCTTTATGGAGCATTTTCCGTTAATACCGGTAGAAGAAGAGGGGCGTTTGAATGACCCTGTTTTAAGAGAAAATTTTATAGAGAGAATCTTTACCCTGAAGCATTGGCGTGAGGTTATTAAAGAATCAAAGAGCCTGGGTAATATAGTAAGCTACCATACAAAGAATAAACTTCTTATCCTGTCACACAGTGAGGTGCACTACCGCAAAATGGGCAGTCTTGTGGCCAAAGGAAAGGGGCTGCCCATCAAGGAATTATATAATGAATATGAAACGCTGCTTATGGATGCCCTTAAATTAAAAAGCTCCCGAAGCAAAAACTGTAATGTTCTTCAGCATATTTTAGGATATTTTAAAAAGGAGCTGACCTCTGATGAAAAGCAGGAGCTCCTTGATATCATACTGGATTATCGGAATGGTTTTATACCACTGATTGTTCCTGTAACTCTCATTAATCATTATGTTAGAAAGTATGAGCAGCCTTATCTTAAAGAGCAAACATACCTTAACCCTCATCCCATGAATCTCAAGTTGAGAAATCATGTCTGAGAAAGATAAAATTTAACAGGGTTAAGGGGAAATTGGCATTAAACAGGAAGAGGAGTTCATGAAAAGTTGCAGTTTAACAGATTTTATGGAGGTTCTTGAACCATGGCTTTCCGGTGACTATATTCGCAAGGTCAGCGTATATGAAGACCGGGTTTTTAAAATCTTTTTTATGGATGGTGTTATTGATACCTACAATATTGATGACTGCACCCGTTCACAGTTTCAGAAGATTATTGATAGGCTGGAGAAAACGGGTATTCCTGTAGAAAATCAATAGCTGTTCTCAATGAAATTTCAGGTTTCAGATATAAAAAACGAGGGCTTTCCGAGTTTGCTCAGGCAATGCAGGATAAATATAAGGTAGAAGGAAATTCTGTTATGGCGTATAGAAAATTTTATATCGAAGAGAAAATTCATTTTGCCAGATGGACAAAGAGGGATGAACCATACTGGATAAAGGAGATGAAAAACAGGAACAATGACAAATGGACTTCCTAACCCTCTGTCATCTCTTTCAGGATACAGCGAGATAATTAAACTGCATGAAAGATACATGCCTGAATCGGCAAACTCATTAACCCTGGATGAAAAGAATGCAATTATAGACTTCCTTCTAAATACCCTGGTAACAGAAGAAGAGCTTTACGATAAACAAAAAATCCCTGAAAAGTCTGAGGAGAAAAGAGCCCTGATAAGGGCGTTACTCAATATTCGTCCTCCTGGTACGATGCAACAATCATTTATTAACAAACTGGACATACTGCTTCAGCATGAGCTTAAAGAGAAGATAATTACAGGCTGTAACGCACTGTTGCCTGTATCAAAAAAATTCTCTGACAACTGGTTTAAAAATCCTGACCTTATCTTTTTATGGAAGGGGGATATTACGTCTCTCAGGGTGGATGCTATAGTAAATGCCGCAAATGACCGGATGCTCGGCTGCTTTCAGCCCATGCATAACTGTATTGATAATGTCATCCACAGTGCAGCAGGTCCGCTTATACGTGAAGACTGTAAAACTGTCATGGATATACAGGGGAGACGGGAAGATACCGGGGATGCCAAAATCACCCGCGCATATAATCTACCATCCAGATATGTGATCCATACAGTAGGACCCATAATAATGGAGGATCATGTGTCTAAAAGGCAGAAAGAAGAGCTTGCATCGTGTTATAAAAGCTCTCTTACACTCGCTTCCAATATTACGGATATAAAATCCATTGCGTTCCCCTGCATATCAACCGGGGTTTTTAGTTTTCCACGGGAACTCGCGGCTGAAATTGCTGTTAAAACTGTGGATGACTGGCTTGAAAACAACCCCAATACCTTTACACAGATAGTTTTTAATATATTTCTTGAGGAGGATCTTCTTTGTTATGAACGAATATTCAGGGGATAGGGTAATAGAGATCATAGCCGATTCCATCAACCAAAGTGAGCGTATCCTGATAGGTGGAGGCGCTGGTCTCTCCGCATCAGCCGGAATAGACTATACAGACGCAAATACCTTTTCAAGGCTTTTTCCAAAATGGGTGGAAAGGGGTTATCACATGCAGTATGAGTTTATAGGCTTTGAGGAGTGGACAGAGGGTGAAAGGTGGGCATACTGGGCAACACACATGAACCATGTCTTTTATCAATTTCCGGTAAGCCCTGTATATGAAAAACTCCATGAGATTGTAAAGGGTAAGGATTATTATGTGATTACATCCAATGCGGATGGTATGTTTATAAAGTGCGGGTTTGAGCCTGAGCGGGTCTTTCAGGCACAGGGTAACTATGACAGGCTCATGTGCATGAAGCACTGCACTAATGAGACATGGCATACAAAACCATACATGGACAAGGCATTGGGAGCCATTGACCATGAAACATTCAGCGTAGCCGATGAGGCAATACCCCGCTGCCCCAGGTGCAATGATAAAATGACTGTGGCATTCAGGCAGAGGGAGGATTATGAAAAGTGGGCGGACAGGTATGAAAAGTGGATTAATGGTATTATGAATAAAAGGCTTTCTGTTCTGGAATTCGGTGTGGGGTTCAACACTCCCGGTGTAATAAGGCGGCCCTTTGAGTATCTGGTTTATTCACATGATAATGTGCTCTTTGTAAGGGTAAACAGGTCATACTTTAGTTACGCCAATACCGGATATCCCCAGATACCCCATGAGATAAAAGGCAAATCCATTTCTGTTAATGGAGATGCAGGGGCTTTTATCACAAGGTTGAATAATTATTTGAAATCGGTTAAATAATTATTGTTTTCAGAAATTTAAATTTAGTACAATAGATAAAAATCACAGAGCCGGATACCTATGGAAAACAATATCGAAAAGAGAAAAGAAGATAGAACAGCGATTACGATGTCAAGCGTAGAATTCGCAGTAAACACCCTTGAACTTGTCTACCAGTTCAAGATCGTTGAAACCTCCCTCTCAGGGATGAGTTTTATAATCAAGGAGGGGTCTGCCGTACTGGAGCACATGAAAGAAGGCATGATAATTGACATGAAGTATTACCCCGAAGGTGTAAGAGAGGCCCCGAGGTTCCTCAAGACAAAAATAATGCATATCTCCAAATCCGCCTCGCCGCGTTACCGCGGACATTATCAGGTGGGTATCAAGCTGGTGGAAGATATTTAAAGAGCCTCAACAACAGATCAGTTGCACCAGACGAACCACTCATCAACCTTGTTGAAATCAACTCCTCCGGAAAATGAAACATGCTGGAAGTCAATAGACCTTCCTCCGCCAGATTAAAGGGGCTGTGAAGGCCCCGGCAGCACAGTTTATGCGTATCTGATCCCTGTAAGGGCCGTTTGCTATCACCATTCTACCGATGGAAGTATTGGTCTTTTAGGAAATTAATGAGATTCTCATAAAAATTTTTATAGTCTTCAGATACTATTTAATATATTCTGGGTAAATCCGGTAATTTATTAACCGGAAATTGGTGGGACAAACCAAAAAATTAAGTAAAATATCTAACAATCAGAAAGGAGCCCTCCTATGTTAAGACCAGTAAAAGGAATATTCGGAATAGTTATTGTTATCTTGATTGCAGCGCTCCCCTTTTTTTACGGCTGTAAGGGTTCTGATACCCGTGAAAAGGTGGATAATACGGTAGAAGAACTGGCAGGAAAAAAGCAGGTGGATCAGATGAAAAAGATGGAAAAAGATATAGGTGAAATCACAGATAAGCAGGATAAAAAATTTAATGATTTTGATGAGACAGAATCAGAGGGAGATGAATAAATATCACCTGCTTTTTATCAAAGGCATCATCAAAGGCCAGGATACGCTAGGTTAAAGATGTGTACTTAATTTTATTAACACATAGCACTATCCCTCTTATGCTCAATTTTTAAAAAAGGATTCCAGTAAACTATAATCATACCTTAATTGGAGGGTCCCATGGCTCAGGAACAAATTAGAGTTGAACCTCAAAGTATCTCCACTAAAACATTAGCACTCGGTTTTTCAGCAGTTTCTCTCACCTACTTTTTGGCCTACTTTATGACCCTTGGCCTGAGCAATGCCTCACCGGTGATTGCAGCTGACTTGAACGGGATGGCCCTGTTTTCATGGGCTATATCATTACCTGCCCTTGCCACGGCATTCACCACGCTGCTCTTTGGGAAATTGTCTGATATGTATGGACGCAGAACCATGCTTGTGACCTCGCTGGTTTTTTTCATGGCAGGGTCAATCCTGGCTGCAATGAGCCCCACCTTTAAATTCAATATTTTCGCCCGTATAATCAATGCCTTTGGATTAGGTGCCCTGTCAGCCCTCTGTTTTGCCGTGATCGGTGATATGTATGCTGATCCTGTAAAACGCAGCAAATGGACCGGTTTCTTAAATATTCCGGCTGGTGTTGCCGCTATCTTCGGGCCTACACTGTCTGGGATCATCACAGTCAGCTTAGGCTGGCGCTACTTTTTCTGGGCCACTGTCCCTATAACAATAGTCTGTATAATACTGATAATAATAGGTGTGCCCGGAAGAGGCGCAAAGGTTGAGCATAAAATAGATTATCTGGGCGCCATTCTTTTAGCCGTGGCCTCCTCGTGCATGATTCTGGGCTTTTCTTATGCAGACAGGCGTCCCTGGCTCTCTTTTTATGTCCTTGGCCTCCTGGTTATTTCCCTTATTTTCTGGTACCTGTTTATCAGGGCTGAACGCAGGGTAGAAGAGCCGATCCTGGATCCGCAGATCTTCACCAACCGTACATTCATGACTGCTGCAATAGCTGCGCTCCTCTCCTTTTTTGGGTTTATCGGCATCATGAATTATTTTCCGCTTTTTCTTCAGGGTGTGCAGGGGACAAGTGCTAAAGTAAGCGGGTTGGTTTTGACCCCTTTTAGCGTTCTAATGGCCTTTATGGGGGTCCCTGCCGGTCTGTTGATAGCGAAAACGAAACGCTATAAATGGATGCTGGTCTTAAGTTACGCGGTTATTACTGTCGCCATGTTTTTCCTGCTTTTTTTTAGTAAATCTACTCCGTTATGGTTGGGAGTTATTGTCATGATACTTGGCGGATTTGGTGTGGGTTCTATACCTACCATCAATATCCTGGTCGTACAGTTCGCACTGCCAAAAAGATTCATGGGGGTATCAGTAGCAGCAATCTTTTTTGTTGTTGCGCTTGGCGCCGCAGTCGCCCCTGCCATTATGGGGCCGGCAATGAATACCTCCTACCAGAACAAACTCGATAAACTCCTGCCCCAGGACCTTGACACTCTTATTGGTTCTGAGAGTCTTAAGTCTATTGCTGACCCCAGCGTCCTTATGTCAAAAACCGCAATGGCCGAACTTAAGAAGTCCTTTGACAGTATTTCCGATCAGAAACCAACGCTCTTTGATGATACGGTAAAGGCTATAGGAAGTTCATTACACTCCGGTCTTAAGATGGTATTCCTGATAGGTACAATCGCTTTGTTAATCGCCTTACTGTTTATCATTACCATCCCGGAGGTTTCACTGGATAAGGAGGTCAAGGATAAGAATCCGGATTCACAACCCTAAATTTCGTAACACATCTGTGATCCGGGAAAGGAGGCGGCAATATCAGCCTCCTTTCCCGGGGATATTCCAGTAACCTCT
Organism: uncultured Desulfatiglans sp.; assembly: GCA_964610475.1. GTDB lineage: Bacteria > Desulfobacterota > DSM-4660 > Desulfatiglandales > HGW-15 > JAAZBV01. Next base: position 1,954 of record CAZSZQ010000155.1, on the reverse strand, counting down.
CCCCGAGTCATATTTGTATAGAAGCCGTTTTTTTCTTCTTCCTGGTGTTCTGAATAACATTCATCAGATTCTTTACTCTCAGTCGTAAGATATATAAGGGCATTTTAAACCATTAAGAGAAAATGCCTGATTGTTTCATTAACCAGTTACAAGTCCCATCCTCTAAAACCATTCATTGACACCAGTAAAATATTCTGGTCTAATATAATCATCTGATATTGAAAAATTCCAGCTGATATCAGGGTTGATTTTCACTTCACTACAACCGGGACTGAACGTAAATGCTCCATCATAACCGCATGAATTCTCTGATCTCCAGGTGAAACAACAGGTTTCATAACAGGCTTTTTCCAAAGGTATACTGTAAGGCAGATGGCAAGAGGAACTTTTCCGGCAGACAGGGATATTATAATAAACCGAACCCTCAGGTTTAAAACATAAAAAAAAGAGTTTTAACAATTTAACAAGGAGGTCAAAATGGAAAAGCCAAAAACCAATTATGAAACACTTATACGTATAACAAAGGCCATCCCGAAACTCCGTGACCCAAATGAGATTGTTATGAATACAGTGGAAGGAGTAAGCCTTGCCCTTGGTGTTAAAGGCTGTGCCCTGTTTTTATTCAGTCCTATGATTCATGAATTAAAGCTTGCAGGAAGCTACGGACTCAGTCAGGAATATCTTGACAAGGGCCCGTTAAGCTCTCTTCATTCCATTGCATCATCTCTTAAAAATGGAAAACCAGAGGCTGTTTTTGATGTTACTGATGATCCGCGCATACAGTACCCTGAGGCTGCAAAAAAAGAGGGTATAGCCTCCATCCTTTCGGTTCCCATTCTTATTGGTGAGAAGACAACAGGATGCATGAGGGTTTATACCTCAGAACCCTGGGAATTTATAATGGATGATGTGAATTTTGTGCAGGCTGTTGCGCTGATAGCAGGTATGGCCCTGGAGATGTGCCGCATTAACCAGGGATACAGAGACAGTATTGAGATCTTGAAGGCCATGCGCGACACGAGGATATATAGACCTAAGACACGTACGTTTTATGATGGTGTTCAACAGCCCTTTACCAGTCAGGGAACTACCCCATCAGGCATATAACGGACTGCTTGCAAAGGGATTTCAGGGTAAATAATATCAGCTGTTTCTGAAATCCCTTTTTATTTGATAATGATATGTTTGAATGGCTTATCAGTCCACTTTAATAAAACCGGTATCACCCGCCCCGCTTCTCATCAGACAGGATCTGAAGCCAGTTAAATTTCTTTCCGGCATATTCATTGAGAATAACAATCCTTTATTCAATAATTGGAAAGGGGTTCTTTCTTAAAAATAGTCACCTTTCCAAACCTTTTTACCCGGCATGAAGGGTCGTTACTCTCCTCTTTCTTTTCCAAATCTAAACGAACGATCTCATATCCCATTTCAAGATGTTGAGAAAGCATTTTTTTAAAATTATTTTGAAGGTTTTCGTCATCTTTAAACACAATTTTTTTTTGACTGTTAATTGTCTCTTCAACTTCTATGTTACACTGAATCACATCGATGACTGTCTTTTCAACATCCTCTCTGTTTTCAGCTTCACATGCAGCCAAAGGTTCAAAGTAACGACAATATTTGGCATATCCCGGCATGATTGATTTCAAAAACAGCACACCATGTTCTTTGTTTTCAACAGAAAAAATTTTGCACTTCAGCGAGCATTGAGGTTCTTCTATCACATTGAGACATGCTGAACACGATTCTTCCCGGACAGGGGTTGATAAAAAAATGAGAGGAGACTCTTCCGGCATTGATCCATCTTCCGTTGTAATAAACGCACGGGAAATATCTTCCAGACCCCTTCCCGGACCTTTTTTTTCCATCCCGGTTTTACCCCGCTGTTTTATTAATAACATTCCTTCTAATATTTATCATCCGGATCGGAGAAAGATAAGACAGAAGGATT
>CAZSZQ010000154.1:0-8559 GCA_964610475.1 uncultured Desulfatiglans sp. | reverse complement strand
ATAAAACGCGCTGTTGCCGGCGAACCAAAGGCCAAAGAGGTTGTAAAACAGAAAAACAAAGTAAATCATCCGTTCCAGGCAAAATAATTTTTATGGTAGAGACGGGTTTTAAATCCGTCTCTACCATATATACGATTCAATAACCGGTCGGAAATAAATCCTGCAAAAGCCTTAATAAATTATTCTTATCACCAAAATTAAGGCAAATTTATTAATTTTCTCGCCTATCTTGAAAACATCATTTATTATCCTTATCTTCAACCAACAGAAACCGGAGTTCATATGGCCGACAAAAGATTAAAAATTATTGGCATATCAGGAAGCCCCCGTGTTGCCTCAACAGACTATGCCATAAAACTGGCCCTGAGTTATGCTGCGGAAAAATATGGGGCTGAAACAGATTATTTTTCTGTACATAAAAAGCGGATCAATTTCTGTATCCACTGCGATTACTGTGTAAGGGAAAAAGAGGGGTGCATACATAAGGACGATATGACAGAACTCTACTCCAAACTGGAATGGGCAGATGCCTGGATACTTGGGAGCCCTGTGTATCAGGGTGCCATAAGCGGCCAGCTCAAGACCGTGCTTGACAGGCTGCGTGCCTCTGTTGCCAGAAAAAAGAACATCTTTGCATATAAAATCGGTGCAGGGCTTGCATCAGGCGGAGACAGGGTAGGAGGCCAGGAGCCTGCCATTAAAACCATGCATGATTTCTTTATAATTAACGGGATGATACCTGTCGGCGGAGGTGCCTTTGGCGCGAACCTGGGCATGACCTTCTGGTCAAAGGACAAAAAGGCCGAGGGTGCAGAAGAGGATGAAGAAGGGATAAAGTCTATTCACAGGACAATAGACCATATGATAAAGCTTGCATCCATGTTAAAGGATTAACCGGGAGAACTTATGCCAGTTAATATTGCATGGGGTATAACCGGGGCAGGCGACCTGCTCAATGAGGTCTTCGATATCATGCAGGAGTTATCAGGGCATGAGGACATAAAGATCACCGCTATTGTATCAAAGGCTGGAGAGTCTGTTTTAAAATGGTATAAACTAACAGAGATGCTCAATTCCATCGCTGAAAAGGTTTTAATAGAAAAGGATGCCAACACCCCTTTTATTGTCGGCCCCCTGCAGACAGGAAAGTACAAATGTCTGATAGTGGCCCCTGCAACCGCAAACACTGTAGCCAAGCTGGTTCACGGTATTGCAGATACCCTTATAACCAACTGTGTTGCCATGGCAAATAAGGCAGGGAGAGAGGTTTACATATTGCCCGTTGACAGGCAAAAGGGCACAATAACAACAACCCTGCCGGATGGAAAACCCTTTCAACTTACCATGCGTGATATAGATGTTGATAACACGGAAAAGCTCAGGATAATGAAGGGCGTAACCGTGATTGAAAACCCTGTACAGATAAGGGGAGTTATTGAAGATTGGATAAAAAAACAGGCTTAGCCTGTTAAAAAAATATCAATTTATCAGAGAGGTTACAATTCATGAGGAAAGAAACATTAAAGAATATAAATAAAATTATAATACTGATCCTGATGCTGATTTCTGCGTTCACATGCGGACAGGACAAATCTATTGATAAAAACACCGCATTTAATCCTGATAATATCCTTATTGACGTAAGGTCTCCCCAGGAATATGAGTCCGGCCACATTCAAAATGCCAAAAATATACCTGTTGATAAGATAGCAGAGGATATAAAATATTTTGTCCCGGACAAGGAAAAGACCATTGTGATTTATTGCCAAAGCGGAAGAAGATCCGAAATAGCAGAGAAGATTCTGAAAGACCTGGGTTATAAAAATGTAATCAATGCGGGGAGCTATAAAGACCTGAAGGAACTGGAGGATAAGAATAACTGACCAGCCCGGCAGGTGATCCGATATATCCTGTATCTTTTCATAATGAATAAGGCTTTTAATGAACCAGGTTTTTTAACCCGGACTGATAAGGAATGCCTCCGGCTGCTTATATTACAGACATCATATAATTATCAGGTAGCGGATTAATAACGGCGTCTTCATTCCAGAGTTGCCCGATAATCCTTCTTACATTATTTATATCCCCGCTTGTAAAAAAGGCTACGTTGCCTTTTCTATTCTTATCAGATATTATCCCCGCTGTTTCAAGGCGGCGGCGAACCTCTCTTGCCACGGCTGTGCCTGTATCAATAACCTTTACATCCTTGCCTGCCACCTCACGTATTAAACCGGTAAGAAACGGATAATGTGTACATCCCAGTACGATTATATCCGCACCCTTCTCCAAAAGCGCCCCCACATATCTTTGTACCAGTTCAAGGGATACGGATCCGGTAAGGTCGAGCTGTTCCACCTGCTCCACCAGCCCGGGACAGGCCTGTGTAACAATATTGCATTCATTACAGAATCTGTCAGTCAAAAGTTTAAACTTTTCACTCTTCAGGGTTTCTGTAGTTGCTAAAATCCCGATGGTTTTACACTGTGAAGCGGTTATGGCTGGTTTTACTCCCGGTTCCATTCCTATGATTGGAAGGCTGTATGCTGACCTCATTTTTGCGATGGCAGCGGCTGTTGCTGTATTGCATGCAACAACAATGGCCTTTACCTTTTGCTCCAGAAGGAATTCTGTTATGGCAAAAGAGCGCTTTTCAATAAACAGGCCTGTTTTGTCGCCATATGGCGCATACCCTGAGTCTGCCACATAGATAAAATCCTCTCCCGGCAGTTCTTCACGTAAACAGCGGAGTACTGAAAGCCCGCCCACCCCGGAATCAAATACACCCACCGGGTAGGCAATGTTTTTGTTAGTTAATTCTTTTTTTAATCCTTTTGCCATGATTTGACTTTAAAAAAGATCAACCTTGCAGCGCCGCCTGTCAGTTTTTTATCCGGTATCTCCTTGACATACCCTATTTTCCTGTTACTGATAGTGAAGATCTCGCCCTGCTCATTTACATAACCCACCCTTGTGCCTGCCTGATTAAACACGCTGCCGTCCTCATCAACTCTCCCCATAACAATTTTATGGGAATTGAGTATGGTTCCATCCTTTTGAACAGACCCCAGAACAGCTCCGTATGTATTGGATATAATCCCTTCTCTAGCGCTGATCCTCCCCATCTCCCGGTTGTAAAGGTTATATACGCTGTACTTTAATTCGGCCTTCGCCTCTTTTTTTTGTTCGGCTGAACTAAGCAGAGCATAAAGGCTCAATATCAAAACAACAGGCATGGTTGTTATAAAAATCCTTTTATACCTGCACAATGCCTTATCAGTCTTTTTTAACATATAATATCCTTTTTTTTAATTTATATGGTTTGTTCATAGTATTACAATTTTTTTCCATAATCAAAGCTTATCAACAAACCGGTATGAGTGACGGTAAGGCCTACCATTTTCTTGACTTTGTCTCATTATTTAATGATTATAACTGATATTTTAACAATTAAATCAGGATATCAATGATCTCAGAACAGGGAACAGTTGAGAAAATACACAAAAATGCCGCAAGTATAAAGGTAATTAAGAGCAGCGCCTGCAACCACTGCACAGAAAAAGATTCATGCAATGTTTCAGAAAGAAACATGATAATTGAAGTAGCCAACATCCTTAATGCAAAAGAAGGGGACCAGGTTGAGGTAAGCGTACCTGAAGGGACATTTATCAAACTCTCTCTCATGGTTTATATACTGCCTGTAGCAGCACTTATGACAGGCGCCTTTCTTGGCAACTTTATTTCATCAAAGTGTAATACAGACCCATCTATAACAGCAGCAATAACGGGTGCTATTTTTTTGGTGGCCTCTTTTTTAGGCATAAAGAGATTTGAAAAGAAAAATCAAACCGGTGTAAAATATTATCCCCGGATGACAAGAATAGTATTTAGGGGGAAGGGACGGTAATCCCGCGATAATATACAAGGCCGTGTTTGAGACGACTCCCGGCCCTGTTACATGCGGGTGTTCTCAGAGTTCTTCCCTGCTTCGTATCAGGGCTGGACCGTTCACGGCATCTTTATTTATAAAACCCTTAATGTCCAGCTTATGCCATCCCCTTGAGCGCAAAAAAGGCAAGGGACATCATTCCTGCACCCACAAAACCTATTGCTGTACCCTGTAATGGTTTTGGTACCCTTGCAAGTAAGACACGTTCACGGATACCTGCATATAAAATCAATGCAAGGCCGAAACCGGCCGGGTATGCAAAGGATGATACCAGGGTTTCAATGAAGGTATACTCTTCCTTGATATTGATAAGACAAACGCCTAAGACCGCGCAGTTGGTCGTAATCAGGGGTAAAAATATACCCAGGCCTGTATATAGTTCAGGGATGGTTTTTTTAAAAACATCTCTACAAAGGATACCAGCACTGCAATCACCAGTATAAATGACAATGTCTGTAAATACTCGAGATCAGAGGGTTTAAGAATATACTCGTTCAATGCCCAGGTAATTGCACCAGACATAACGAGTACAAAAATAACTGACATGGCCATTCCTGTTGCTGAGTTACACATTACCCTGACCGGCTCCGCAGGCTTTCTGTCAGGAAAGGCTGCATAACAAACCACCCCTGAGACAAAGAGCACTACAGCAGTGAAACAAGAGATGATTCTTTCTTTTTTGATATTCATTGTCCTTCCTTTAGCGTTTCATGCACATCATTATCCGGTAAACATATTTCGTAAATAGTAAAAATCCCCGGCATAAAAGAGAGGTTCCTGGAAAATTAATATATTTTCAATATGTTGCACCTGACGTTAAAGACTACTCAGAAACATGACATGTAGGATTTTTAAAAAAAGGGTTATTTGTTTGTCAAGCAATATAAAGCTGCTATACTAGCTGCCTGATTCATCTCATTCGTTATGTAAAACCGTTATAAATTTTAAGGAATACCGATTGGAAAATTATACCAGAAAAGAAATAGTATTCAAAAGACTTGATACAATATTTATTGATGCGGGAAACACTTTGATTTCAATGAACTTATCATGGTTTATAGAACAATTGAGACATCTAAATCTTGAGTGTACCGAAATTGAACTGCGACGGGCAGAGGCATCGGCCAGACCTGTTGTATCTTCCGCTGTATCAAGGCTTAAAACCACCGAAAGCAGGGAAGCTTCTCTGCTCTATATCCGGAGCATCCTGAATGGTTTGAAAGTCGCAAGATCCTTCTCACCTTCCAAAATATCCGGAATAGTTGACCGCTTGCTTTACATTGTATCGGAAAATGGACAGCGCTATAATTTGTGGAACAATATCCTGCCCGGAGTCCCTGAAGCCCTTGAAATATTAAAGCAAAATAATCTTAAGCTTGCTGTCGTAAGTAATTCCAACGGATCAGTTGCAGAAGATCTCCATAAGCTTGATCTGGGGAAATATTTTGACCGTATCTTTGATTCACATATCGTAGGTTTTGAAAAACCTGATCCCAGGTTCTTCAGATATGCCCTGGAAGAAATGAATGCAAAGCCTGAAACCACCCTGCATATAGGGGATCTGTATCATGTAGACATCCTCGGTGCATGGGGTGCTGATATAGGAGCTGTACTATTGGACCCCTTTGATGACTGGGAGGATTATGACTGTGCGCGTTTTCCTGACCTGTTTTCAGTTGCAAAGAAAATAACGGAGATGTTGGATATCAACAAAATAGAGAATTGAATATAATGTTAGGCAATATACTGGAAATCAAAGAGATAGCAGAGATGCTCAAAGGCTGGACAGAAGACAAAAACGGGATAAAAACCGCTTTTACCGGAATAATCGAACTTATGGAATCGTTGGGCGGACTTGTTTATTCATTCAAATCCCGTCCGGGGATAAGCCATTCGCTGCGTGCGAATGTCAATAAGGGAGAAAAAAAACTTTTGACCCTCATGGATATTATTGATGATGATCCTGAAAACAGATGGCTATCCATATGTTTTTATGCCGAAACAATAACCGACCCTGATGAAGAAGGTGAAATGATCCCCGGAGGTCTTCTGGGAGAAGACGGCTATTGTTTTGATCTTTTTAAAAATGATGAGGATATTGTTTCCTATCTGAAGAAAAGAATAAGGGAGGCCCATGGCAAATATTTTTAAGGATATACCCCATAACCTGACAGAGGAACTTATCGAAAAAATCGCAGGTAATCCTGACAGCATATGTATTGAAAGAATAATATCCAGAGGCCATGCATCCCCGCCTGACTTCTGGTATGACCAGGAGAAAAACGAATTTGTTATTCTGCTTAAGGGAAGGGCAGGTCTTGTCTTTAAAAATCAGGGAAAACTTGAAATGTCTCCCGGTGATTATGTGGATATCCCTGCCCACACCTTTCACAGGGTTGAATGGACATCTATCGAGGAAGATGCTGTCTGGCTTACAATCCATTACTGATCGTTATTATCTTTCTTTTTCTGCGGATTAAATAGCCCTGTGGTCAGACTGAATGTTGCTCCTGCAATAGGTTTGATATGGCTGATCCTGAAGATCAACTCACCCTCACTTATAGGCTCCACCTCCCTTACCTCCTTGAATTTTTTAAGGAATATGTAGGCTGCAATAAATCTTATAACCCCTGATATCAGAAAGACCATGAGCAGCATGGATACAGGGTTCCAGACAAATAAGCCAAAATTAATGGAATCAGGCAAATGGCTGGCTGTAAGGCCCCCGAGCAGAGACCCAGTGAAGACAGCAATGCCGTTCATAAGCCCCTGATATGCTACACACCTTGCCCTTTTCGGGGGAGTTACCGCATCAAACAGAAAATTTGCAATAGCCAGGTTAAAGCCTGACCATATTATACCACCGTATATCTGTATGAGGACAAAGTAGTATATATTGGCAGGCCCCACCCACATGATGGGGACAAGTGACATGCCCCACCCGCACAGGTTAAGTATCTTTTTGTTGCCGAAACGGTCGCTGATGCCTCCCCAGTGCTTGAATGTCAGAAACTGGGCAATATTTCCAACAGCAATGACAAAGGTGTATGCCATGTAGCTATAATCCAGATCCCTGAGCATATATAAAGAAAAGTAGGGGGCAGAAAATGATACCCCCAGGTTTATCATGGCGACAAAAAAAACGAACTTGGCAAAATTGGAATAGGGTGACCTCTTTAAAAACTGCCTGAAGGTAAAGACCTGGTCAGGGGTGATAGAAAGCGGCGGATCATCATATCTCCTGATCCAGTAAACTGAGAGCATCCTGGCAAAACATGCCACAGAAAAGATTATCAGGTATCCGAACTCCGGGTAATCCTGTTTCTTAAAAACATGGAGCAACAGCCCTGAAAGGGTCAGGGCAATAAAGGTATTCATCCCGGTCAGGGTATTGCGCTTTCCGAAAAATCGGCCCCTTACATTCGGGTGAATGAGGTCGCCTATAAGGCTGTTCCATGCAGGGACTGTGGCCCCGTTCGCGCAAAAGTAGACAATCACCATCAGGAGGAGAAGCATTACGGATGTTTGCCCTATATCAAAGAGAAAAAATAGAAGAGCAATGGGGATGAATGTAAGGGCCTGTATAGATGCACCTGTTGTTACAACCCTCCGCCTGCTCTGTACCCTGTCCAGGTTTATTGCCCCTGCCCATTGTATAATTGCCGCAAGAAGCTGGGGCAGCGTTGCTATGAGGCCGACCTGGATGGTTGTGGCCTTAAGAAAGATACTGAAAACCCCGAAATAGTTTTCACCGCACCCCATCATGACAGCATGGCTCATCCCGTCATTTATTGAGGCCTTCATGGAAGGTGTGTAATTCAGTTTTTCTTTGGCTTCAGTTTCCAATTACATTTAAACCCGGTGTTTTAAACATTTAAACTGGTTACCATCCTGAACATTCGCTTTTTGATAATTTCTATAAGCTATCAGCCTGCAATTGTCAGCTTATAGTTTTTAATTCAATAAGTTAGCTGAATGCTGACCGCTGACTGCTGAAAGCTCTATCCTGAAATTTTCTTTCTTTGGATGGATGCAAACTAACCCTCGGCTTGACCTGTTATAATTCATCCTATAGTATAGCCAGGATGATAACATACAAATAAAGTGAAAATAAAATAAATTGTTAAGGATATCAAGATGGGATTACCTATAGAACGTATGGAAGAATTAAAAAATAGAATAAGGGGGCTTTTAAAGGGAAAAAATGCGATCCTTCTTGCCCATAATTACCAAAGGCCCGAGATACAGGATATGGCAGACCTGTGCGGTGATTCGCTGGAGCTATCCATAAGGGCATCAAAAACCGAAGCGGATGTTATTGTATTCTGCGGGGTGCATTTCATGGCAGAAACTGCTTCCATATTGTCCCCGGATAAGACTGTCCTGCTTCCTGTTGCAGCGGCAGGGTGCCCTATGGCAGATATGATTACAGCCCGGGAGTTGCTAGAGGAAAAGAGGAAAAATCCGTGCAGGGTTATTGTGAGTTATGTAAATACCACAGCGGATGTAAAGGCTGAAAGCGATATATGCTGCACCTCGGCGAACGTTGTAAGGGTTATTGAGAGCATTGATCCTGATAAAGAGATATTCATGACACCCGATAAAAACCTTGC
>CAZSZQ010000153.1:0-8581 GCA_964610475.1 uncultured Desulfatiglans sp. | reverse complement strand
AAAATGGATCGAGATGATAGAGGCCCGCACACAAAACAAAGTAAAGGTCAGGCCATACTATAATGCCACCCTTCTTACAGGCAAAAACACCATTGAGGGCATATTAAGGGGCGTTGCGGATGTGGGGATGAATGCATCATCCAACAGGCCTGAACGGTTCCCAATGATGGCGCTCCTCAATTACCCTCACCCATATAAAAATTCAATGGTGCCCATACTCATTGCCTGGGACATGTACAACAAGTTTGACCCGCCCGAGTTTAAAGGTGTAAAGGTCGTATCCTTCAGCTGTAACGGGCTTGGTGAAAAAGGGTGCGGATTCTTTGGCAGATTTTCTGTTCAATCTGCAGATGATATAAGGGATAAAGAGATGAGGGCAACAGGAACAGGTGTTCAGGCCCTTGAAAAGCTTGGCGCATCGCCCGTGTTTTTACCCGTTTCAGAGATATATGAGGCCCTTCAGAAAAATATCATCAAGGGCAATTACACCACATTTGAGATAATCAGGCCATTCAGATTCAATGAAGTGATAGATTATATTACGCCGTTTCCTGCACCCGCAGCGGTTATGTTTACCATTGTAAAAAAAGAGAGATTCGATACATGGCCCAATTACCTTAAAAAGGCGGTTAATGACATAATGATGGAACACAGTGAATGGGCAGGAAATTTTGCACAGGCCGCAGGGGAAGAGGGTCTGACATACGCCCTTTCACAGGGGGTAACGCTGACGGAAATCCCCTATGAAGAAAAATCTAAAATGATGGATGCCCTTAGTTCAATGACGAATGAGTGGCTTGAGCGCACAATCGCCAGGGGGCTTCCGGCAAGGGAATGGCTTGATGAATTCAACCGGCTGCTGGAAAAGTATAATGATAAATATCATTAAAAGGAGTAAACTTTGTCCTCTTTTGAAAAAACAGTAAACTATATTGCCCGCTGCCTCAACTGGGTAGCAGGTATCTCTATTATCGTAATAATGACAATAGTCTGTATCAATGTGATAGGCCGCGGTGTTTTAGGTGTGCCTATAAAAGGCGCAGTAGATATTATGAGCCAGATGGGTGTTCTGGTTATTGCATGCGCCATAGGTTATACACAGGCAGTCAAAGGTCATATCCGGATAACCATTTTACTGGACAGACTTCCAAAACCTATAAGTTTACTTTTGTCCACGCTTATGGATATCATTGGAGTGATCCTCTTCGGCATAATATCATGGCAGTCTATACTTTTCACGATAGATGCCTGGAGAATAGGCGAATTGTCAGAGGTGCTGAGATTACCGGTGATGCCCTTCGCTGCGGTTGTATCTGTAGGCTGCCTCTCCCTCACCCTGGTCCTTCTGACAGACCTTCTCAAATTATTCGCGGGAGAAAACAAATGAGCAGCGAGATGGTCGGTCTTTCCGGTATTTTTATAATGGTGCTTCTCATGTTACTGGGAATGCCCATAGCCTTTTCCATGATACTGGCAGGGTTTATGGGCTTTGCCTGTCTTACCTCCTTTGACGGGGGCCTCTTTATCCTGAGCGATAATTTTTATACCCAGTTCAGCTCTTATACAATGCTGGTTATTCCACTTTTTATCTTTATGGGTGAGATAGCCTTTCATTCAGGTATAAGTAAAAGGCTCTATAATACTGCCAATGCCTGGCTCGGGTTTATACCCGGAGGCCTTGCAGTAGCAACTATCGGGGCCTGTGCAGGCTTTTCAGCCATATGCGGGTCAAGCGCTGCAACAGCAGCTACAATGGGTACAGTAAGCCTCCCCGAAATGAGGAAGAATAAATATGATCTCTCACTTGCAGCGGGAACAGTAGCAGCAGGCGGAACATTAGGCATACTTATCCCGCCCAGTATTGTGCTCATTGTGTACGGGATACAGACAGAGGTTTCTATAGGTAAGCTATTTATAGCTGGAATCCTACCCGGTGTTTTGCTATCTATGTTGTTTATCGGGATAATATTAACTATGTGCATTATCAAACCCTCTCTTGGTTCGCCTGCGCCAAAAACCAATTTAAAAGAAAAGATCAGGTCATTGTCAGGTACTACCGAGATGATACTGCTCTTTCTACTTGTGATAGGCGGGCTCTTAATGGGATGGTTCACCCCCACAGAGGCAGCCGGCATAGGCGCTGCAGGAGCCATCGTGATAGGGCTGGTAAGGCGCAGCTTAAGCTGGGTGAGTTTTAAAAATGCCATAACAAACACCACCCGAACCTCCGCTATGGTGCTTCTTATAGTTGCAGGGGCAATGGTCTTCAGCCGTTTTCTTACAATAAGCGATCTGCCCCAGTCGCTTGCAGAATGGGTGGGTGGCCTCAATGCCTCGCCATATGTTGTTTTACTATGTGTCATGATTATCTACCTCATAGGCGGGTGCATAATGGACTCACTTTCTTTTTTGATCATAACCATCAATATCTTTTTCCCTGTGGTTGTAAAGGCAGGCTTTAACCCCATATGGTTCGGTGTGATAATCGTCATACTGCTTGAGGCAGGGGCAATAACGCCTCCGGTGGGGCTTAACGTGTTTGTGATAAAGGGGATAGCACAGGATATTGAACTGCATACAATATTCAAAGGTATTGTGCCCTTTCTAATTGCCATATTCGTTGGACTGATAATACTCACCATATTCCCGGATATTGTACTTTTTCTACCGGGGATGATGAGGTAGGGAAACAGGGGTTTTGCAGGGTATGATAAAACCGGTATAAAATTAAAAGAGGGCATATCTTTTTCAAATTTGCCCTCTTTAACCCAAATTACACAGTAGGGATCGTAGCAGGTTTTTGCAAACCGCAGTAGATTTCTATTACATAATTTGGGTTTAATATCACTTATCAGAGTAAATCAGAACTCCTTTAATTTGATAGCATCCTTGTTTTTCCTGATAAATATAAACTGCCTGATCCTGTTAGGATGACATATGAGTATGAATATGCCGCCGACTATATTACCAATTGTTACAGGAAGGATATTATGAAAAATCCCTGCCATATCACTTATTGATGCCCCACCAGCAAGCAGGCCAAGGGGGATGAGGTACATATTTGCAACACAATGCTCATAACCTGAAGCCACAAAGATTATTATCGGCATCATACAACAGATTAATTTCGAAATAACATCCTTTGACAATGTAGCCATGAGCACAGCGAGAACAACAAGTATGTTGCACAGTATCCCTCTTAAAAAGGCCTCAATAAAGGTCAGTGACATCTTGGCATTGGCTATTTTAAGTGCTGTTTCGCCAAGCCCGTTCAACTGGCCTGCCGAACCAAGCAGCCCTGAATTCCATATTATTATCACGAGAAGTATTGAACCTAAAAAGTTTGATACATATACGGTTATCCAGTTTTTTATTATCTTTGTTATTGAATAAAGTGATACAACTGTATTAACGATCATAATAATATTACCGGTAAACAATTCTGCGCCGGCTATTACAACCAGCATGAGCCCCACACTGAAAACTGCGCCACCTATAATCTTTCCCATTCCCTGTTCAAGTGCAACAAGAAAGGCGTGTCCGCCTAAACCGATATATAAACCCGCAAGCAAACCAAGAAGCAGCAACTGCCATATCTTTGCGTTGGCCTTTTTGATGCCAAGCGCCATCACTCTCTGATTTAATTCGTTGACTGACAGGGCTGGTTCATAGTTTTGGATTCCTGTTTTTTCGGTCATAAAATTACTCCTTATAAAAAATTGATTTTACCTTTATTATTTTTAACTTCTAATTATATGAGTATATGTCATTTTTGTCAATTTTGACAGGGAGAGACAGAAACAAAGGACCTTAGTTATCGTAATTATCAGGGCATTCCATCTTAAAAGATCATTCTGAAACCTGCCCCACCCTCTTCAAGGTTATAAGCCCTGATAAATCCGCCGTGGCTGGTCATTATCTGCCGTGTCAACGCCAGGCCAATACCGGTGCCATTGGGTTTTGTCGTGAAATAGGGGAGAAATATCTTACTTAAGATATCTTCTTTTATTCCAGGGCCATTATCCGATACCTCTATTGTGACTCTGCCGCGCTGATCAAAACCCGCCGTAAGTTTTATCTCTCCGTCTTCTTTGCCTGACATGGCCTGTTCTGCATTTTTTATCAGGTTGATAAGGGCCTGTTCTATCTGCTCCGGATCAATATAGAGCTCAAGCCCTGCGGGATTGATGCGGGTCGTTAACCTGACATTGCTGCTTAAATTATCTGTCCGGAAGATTTGTATTACATGGTCAAAAATATCTTTTATGCCGGTTATCTTCCTGCTGGGTTTGGGAAGTCTTGTAAGCTGCCTGAAATTGGTCACAAACTCCATGAGGTTGCCTGCCCTTCTGGACATGGTCATTGCTGAATTGACTATCTTTTCGATGTTTTCTTTTTGCGGATGATCGGAGGGAAGGCCGCTTTTTACATCCCCGGCAATATCCGCTGTGGTCTGTGCAAGGGATGCAACAGGTGTAATGGAGTTCATTATCTCATGGGTAAGCACCCTGACCAGATCCTGCCATGCCTTAAGTTGGGTGGATTCCAGTTCCTGACCTATATCCTGGAGGCTGAAGAGCCTTTCGGTGCCTTCATTCCCTGTTATTTCCATAAGCCCCAGAGCAACCTGTGTATCGATTCCGTCTACGGAGATCTTCGCAACAGGTTTTTCACCAACCCTGCAGCTGATAAGCTGTTCATAAAAACCCTCACCATACTGTTTCAGATCAGTAATCTTCGTGGGTTGCGGAGTGCCGAAAAACCGCCTTGCAGTATTATTTAAAAGCAATAGATTTCCACCCTTTTGAACTGTGAATAAAGGAACTGGAATATGATTGATTATGCTTCGCAGATGCGAGAGTTCCGTCTCCTGTGTCATCCTCAGTTTTTTAAGGCGTTCCATTATGAGGGAAAATGTTTTGCCAAGCTCCTCAAAACCGGCGCCTGCATCTTCAAACTCAAAGGTCTGGTTAAAGTCGGTATATCTGACTGAGGCAAGGAACCTGGAGACCTCGCGGTTTGTTCTGGTAAGAAAAAACCATAACTCATATATCAGACCTATGACGATGATAAATGCCAGAAAGGTTACTACATGATACCGCGGGTTACTATATGCATAAAAAAATCCGGCAATGGCCAGACTTAAAACAGCCAGCCGAAGGATTATCAGGAGGCCAAAATACCTAAATGCCATATTTCCCCATTCTCCTGTAAAGGGCGGCGCGGGTGAGGCCCAGGTCCTTTGCAGCGTTACTGATCACATAGCGGTTTTTTCTGAGCGCCTCCAGAATGGTCTTATACTCAAGGCGTTCAAGGTTCATATCTGTTTCTTCTATAACATCTGAGCTCTCTGATTTATCTGTGTTCAATCCCTGATCCTCTTTAACTGAGGCTGGCGGTTCTGGCAGTATATGTTTAGTCTGATCAATATCCTGGCTCTCAAGCTGAAAATCCTCCCTGTTCAGATAATCCTCCCTTGAAAGGATGACCGCACGCTCAACAGCATGCCTCAGTGCCCTTACGTTGCCCGGCCACTGGTAGCGGATGAGCAGATCCATGGTCTCGGCGCTTATCTGTTTCCCGGGTTTTGCATATCTGTTACAGTAATAGGTGACATAATGGTTTACGATGTCAGGGATATCCTGTGGGCGCATTCTCAGGGGCGGGAGGTTAATCTCTACCGTGTTAAGTCTGAAAAGAAGATCCTGGCGGAAATGTCCGGGGTCGCACAATTTTTCTTTCGGCATGTTTGTGGCTGCTATTATACGCACATCAACCGATGATGCCGTATGGGACCCTACCTGGTATACCTCTCTTTTTTCCAGCACAGAAAGGAGTTTTACCTGGAGCTGCAGTGGTATGTTGCCGATCTCATCAAGGAAAAGACTGCCCCCATCGGCTGCCTGTATGTATCCTATCCGGTCTTCCTTTGCATCGGTGAATGCGCCTTTTTTATGACCGAAGAGTTCAGACTCAAAAAGGGTCCCGGAGATAGAACCGAGATCAACCGGAATAAAGACCTGGCCACTGCGTTTTGATATACGGTGAATTTCACGGGCAATAAGCTCCTTGCCCGTGCCGTTTTCACCAAGGATCAGCACATTAGCATCTGTAGGGGCAGCCCGGCTTACGAGCGACAGCAGATTTTTCATTACAGGGCTGTTTCCTATGATGATCTGCTTCTGCTGGGAGGTGACCTCACTCAAAACACGGTTACTCTGCCTGAGCCTGGATGCCTCATTGCGGCTTTGCCTTAATTTTAATGCGGCTGAAATGGTTGCAACCAGCCTCTGGTTGTCCCACGGCTTGACCACATAGTCTGCTGCCCCAAGCTTCATAGCCTCTACAGCAGCATTAAGGCTGCCATGTGCGGTTATCATAACCACAACCGCCTCGGGATCTATCTCTTTTATCTTCTTGAGCCACAGCATGCCGGGCCTGCCATCCGATTCCCCCGGATGAAAATTCATGTCCAGCAGTATCACATCAAAGGTATCTTTTTTCATGAGAACCGGGATATCTTCCGGCCTTTCACAGGTCACGACCGCTTCATAATGACGTTCCAGAAGATACCTTGCAGAAATAAGTATATCCTGGTTATCATCTACAACCAGTATCTTTTCTTTTTGCATTAGTTCCGTCCGGTATAAAAATATTAAATATTAATAAATACATGATTGATAAAATTGGTTCCCATCCGGATGGATAAAATTACCGGACAGAGCTTTCAGCGTTCAGCCATCAGCTGTCAGCAACAGAATGTATAAAAAACACTTTCGCGCTTTTCGCGTGTTTCGCGGTAAATATGTTTTAGGTTTTTGTTTTTCTCTTTTTAATAATAAAAAGTCTTTGTCTTTCTCCGTGTCCTCTGTGTTCTCTGTGGTGAATAGTATCTTAAATATTGTTCGTTTTCGTACAAAAGGAATGTACGATACCGGACATAATAAATTCAACATATTTTGTCAATATTCATTTTTATTAACCAATTCAAAGAGATAACTTTATGGCATGATCATTGCTGTAAAGAAACGCAATACTTAATGTAGTAGTGAGGGTCAAGGAGGAGAAGACAATGAATCTTTGGACAATGATAGTTATGATAGTAACGATTTGTGTGATTGGTGACATTTTCAAAACACATATCAAAAAACTGAATGGATCGGAAAAATCTTATACAGAGGTTTCAAAACTCCTGGATCGCCTTATGAGGCGCGTTGAAAATCTGGAAACTATTGTCATTGAAAAAGAAAATACCAGGCGGTTTGAAGAAATAGAAAAGAACTAAATATGCCATCATTCCCTCACAGGCGGGAATGACGAATAAAAGCAAAACAATACGATAACAGATAACATATCCATAATTTAAAAGGCGATTAATAAAAAATGTTTAATCAAATAAAGAAAATCATGGATGCGAAGAACAGAGACAAGGCAGCTTTTTCATCTGCTTCCAGGGCAATGGCCGGCTCCGGTGCTGCAATGGACCAGAAGATAGAAAATCCCGGGAGGAAATGGAAATATATAATTGTATCCTTCATCGCTGTGATTATACTGGGAGTTGCGATCTGGTCAGTAATGAGTCTGAATGGTGACCGCAGCTTCAGGGTACAGGCAGATACCCTTACATTAGCAAAGGTAACTACCGGCATATTTGAGGACTACATCCCCATAAGAGGAAGCATTGTTCCCCGAGCCACCGTGTTCCTTGATGCAATAGAAGGAGGCAGGGTAGACAGGGTGTATGCGGAGGATGGCGATATTCTCAACAAAGGAGACCTTATTGTAAGTCTCACAAACAGCTCCCTGCAATTACAGGTTACAAACTCTGAGGCACAGGTTGCAGAGCAGCTTAATAACATGCGCACAATTGAGTTATCTCTTGAGCAGAACCGGCTGAATAACGCCCGGACAATTGTTGACATAGAGCATCAGGTGAGAACACTTGAGAGAGACCTTAAGGCTGACCGGCAGCTTGGGGAACTGGGTTTTTTAAGTAAAAAAGAGCTGGTCGATAAAGAGAATGAACTGATCTATCAGCAAAACCTCCTTAAACTATCCAAGGAAAGTCAGAAAACAGATGAGCGCCTGCAAAGGCAGCAGCTTGAAGCACAAAAGACCGCAAGTGAACGTCTGGAAAAGAATTTGATAACAGCCAGGAAAAACCTGGATGACCTTAACATTAAGTCACCGATCACTGGCAAACTCTCCGGGTTTGATGCTGAAGTGGGTCAGAATATCATGCCTGGTGGCCGCATAGGACAGATCGATATCCCTGACCAGTTCAAACTTCAGGCCGACATTGATGAGTTTTATATAAACCGCGTGGATATAGGACAATCTGTGAGTTATCAGCACAATGGAAAGGATTACAAAGCGGAAGTTAAAAAGATATATCCACAGGTAAAAGATGGCAAGTTCCTGGTAGACATGGAATTTACAGATAAAGAACCGCCAGCATTACGCAGGGGACAGACCCTTCAGGCAAAGCTAACGCTTGGTGATGAATCAGAGGCAGTTCTTATTCCGAATGGTTCATTCTACCAGGATACAGGTGGCAACTGGATATTTGTCATAACAAAAG
>CAZSZQ010000152.1:0-8733 GCA_964610475.1 uncultured Desulfatiglans sp. | reverse complement strand
ATTACCCAGGCAGAGGCCGTTGTGCCGTCGCTGCCGCCTCCAACAGGGGTAAAAATGGCCTTATTGTCATAGAGCAAAATTACATCCTCAATCTTTGCACCCATCTCTTCAGCTACTACAAGGGCGCAGGCATCGGCAGCATATACACCTATCCACGGGCCTTTAAGCGGTACATACACCTTGTTATCCGCCTGTATTGTAACTGTTGCCGTGTATGGCTGCTGGGCGTGCCTTGGCGACTGGGCATACCTGAAACTCAAGCCGTGCATCCTGCCATCCGGGAGTCTTTTTGTGCCTGCCCTGTGCCATTTCCAGTTCATTGCCTTTTTACCCTTTTCTATGCACATCCTAAGACCCTCGGGGATACCAGGGTCCTGTTGTGAAGATGGGCCATGTATGTTTTTAAGGGCTACGTCTATTACATCCATGTCCAGTTTTTCTGCCACGATCTGTTCTGCTATGGTCATGGCGTCCCAGTTAAATGGCGAAGTCTGGCTGCCGGTATTTTTACCTGAACTGGTGTATACGCTCTGGTAACTGCTTTTAAGGTTCATGCATTTTGTGGTATTGAAGGGGCTGAACATGGCCTCAAATGAGCCCATAGAAAATGCCTGGGCTCCAACCCCGGGTGCGCCTGAGTCGCCAATAGTGCTTTCATCAACGGCTATGATTGTCCCATCCTTTTTAAAGCCTATTTTTGTGTGAGAGTATCTCTGCGGGTTGGCCGGGTAGTAATCATGATTCCTTTCATTTACGCAGCGGACAGGGCGGCCTGTTCTTTTTGAAAGCAACGGCGTAATGAGCTGTGAGCGGCGTATAAACCAGTCACAGTATTTGCCGCCCTGAAAGGTTGTGCCGCGGTGTAATTTGTCAAAATAAAGATTATACATTGGTAAAAGCTGGAATGAACCCCAGGTGGGGCAGATCCCTTCTATATATAATGACGGCCCTGGTGAGCCTAATGTGTCCTGTGCCCACCAGGAAACGCTGCCGTTGGGGTTTGGAACATGCGACGCTGTTTTTGAGTGACCCCAGTCAAACTCTACAATATGATCCGCCTCTTTAAATGCCTTTTCAACATCGCCTGTAATATAGGGCTTACCTGACAACTGTTTGGGATCGATACGCACTATCGGCGAACCTCCCTTAAGGCCATCCCTTGGATCTACTATTGTGGGAAAGACCTCCCAGTCAATCTTAAGAAGCCTTAAGGCCTCATCGCAGATCTCCGGTGTTTCAGCAACAACTGCACATCCGATCTCCTCATCTTCAGTATCAGATTCATTGGTTATCAGAGGTTCTCTCGTGCCCTTCATGGCCTTTACTTCAGGGTCTTCCCAGGTAATAATGTCAATCACACCGGGAAGAGCCATGGCCTTGGATGTATCAATGCTGTTTATCTTTGCACGGCCATATGGGTTTCTTAAAAACTTGGCGTGAAGCATGTTCGGGACCACATAATCACTCCCGAATTTTGCCATACCGGTTGCAATGGAATAGGAAAGCCTGCCTGGAACGTTTGCCTTTCCAACTGCCTTGAACTCGGTTCTCTGACCATTGGTCCCATCAATATCTGCCATGTTGAAGTCTCCTCAAGAAAAAAATTTTTACCACCCGTTCGTTTTACTCACTCGAGACACGGAGTTTAATAATATATATTAAAAAATAATACTGCTCTGTGTCCTCTGTGCCTCTGTGGTAAATATTGTTTTATTTTTACTTTCTTAAATCGTTTTAACCTTTCCCCAGCGCCTTAAGTATCCTGTCCGGTGTAGCGGGCGGTTCAACCCATTTACTTATGGCATTTGCCACTGCGCAGACCGGAAGCAGGGGAGCAGCCATGCAGTGGCTGATACCGGTTGCACCGTAACATGCATTACCGCCTCTGGTTTCCACTGCATATGTCTCTACAGGCCCCATGTCGAGCATGGTTGGTTTCTTATACTCAAACATGTTTGTGCTGAGCTTTACCCCTGTTGCCTTGTCGTATATTAAATCCTCTGTTAGTCCTCCATGGGAAAAAAACATGGCCTGGTAGAGCTGACCTTCAAAGGAGGTCAGCCTTAATACCTTTCCCGGGTCACAAACGACTAAATATTTCAGCACCTCTACCTCTCCTGTTTCAGTGTCCACAGCTACCTCGCAGAAACTGGTGTTCATGGTGTCAAGGATATGGCCGCCTTTATGATATGTTGTTTCAGGAGGTCTCCCGAAATGTGTTGCTGTGATATCAAGATCATGATCGCCGAAGCCTTCATCCGAGATAAACTTTCCAAATGGAAATGCCTTGGTAGGATCGGATTTCAGATAAACCATTGTATCCTTTGTATCGAGATCCTCTGGCCGGATTTTGGGCCCGGCGGGTTTGGGAGTTCCGAACATCCCTCCGCCACCTCCACTGAACGCACTTGACTTTGACGCCAGTTCAAGAAGCAGTTTTTTACATTTTACAGCCGCTTCCTTCATTACCCATGATGATGCGGTGGTGCCGTCGCTCCCTCCTCCAAAGGGGGTGAAGATGGCTTTGTTGTCATAGAGGAGAATAACATCCTCGATCCTGACCCCCATCTCTTCGGCAACAACCAGGGCGCAGGCATCCGCAGAGTAGGTGCCTACCCATGGACCTTTAAGAGGTATGTACACCTTGTTGTCTGCCTGGATCGTCACTGTTGCTGTGTATGGTTGCTGGGCATGCCTGGGAGACAGATTATACCTGAAGCTTAAACCGTGCATTCTGCCATCGGGAAGTTTTTTGGCCCCTGCCGGATGCCATTTCCAGTTCATGGCCTTTTTACCTTTTTCAATACACATTTTTAGACTGGGCGGAATGCCGGGGTCCTGCTGGGATGATGGGCCATGGACATTTTTAAGTGCGATATCTAAAACATCCATACCGAGTTTTTCTGCCACTATCTGCTCGGCAATGGTCATTGCATCCCAGTTAAATGGTGATGTCTGGCTAAGGGTGTTACGGCCCGAATTGGTGTAAACAGACTGAAAAGTGCTTTTCTGATTAACGCATCGAGTTGTGTTAAAGGGGCTCATCCTGGCTTCAAAGCCTGCAAACATGGAGGGTGTATCTTCAGGTGCGCCCAGATCGTTTATAGTGCTTTCGTCAACAGCTATAATAGTTCCATCGTTTTTGAACCCTATCTTTGTGTGTGAATATCGTTGCGGGTTGGCAGGATAGTAATCGTTATGTCTTTCATTTGCGCATCTGACCGATGAGCCTGTTCTTTTAGCAAGAAAAGGGGTAATAAGCTGGGAGCGGCGTATGATCCAGTCACAATATTTACCGCCCTGAAAGGTCGTTCCCCTGTAGAGTTTATCAAAGGTAACATTATAAAGGGGCATAAGCTGAAATGCACCCCATGTAGGGCTTATCCCCTCTATATAAAGCGTCGGCCCGGGGGAACCAAGGCGATCCTGCGCCCACCAGGAGACGCTCGTGTTTGGATTTGGGATATGAGAAACCGTGCGGGCGTGGCCCCAGTCGAACTCCAAGACATGGTCAGCCTCCCTGAAGGCTGCCTCAACATCGCCGGTTGTATAATTGGAGAGCAGTCCTTTTGGGTCGTGCATGATTACTGGTGCACCCGGTTTAAGTCCATCCCTTGCATCCACAATAGATGGAAGCACCTCCCATTCCACCTTGATAAGTCTCAGCGCCTCGTCGCATATCTCAGGAGACATGGCAACAACAACTGCACCTATCTCTTCGTCTTCTGTTTCTGCTTCATTCGGGATAAGAGGGCCGTGGATCCCGGCCATTGTCATCACAGGCGGTTTAACAAGGCCAGGGTTTATGGCTATGATCTCAGGGTCATCCCAGGTAACAATATCTACAACACCCTCTATGGTCCTGGCTTTGCTTGTATCCATGCTCTTGATTTTCACCCGTCCATACGGGCTTCTTAAAAATTTGGCATGGAGCATGTCAGGTACAACATAATCACCGCCAAATTTGGCCATGCCTGTGGCTATAGAATAGGAGAGCCTTCCCGGTATATTTCCCCGTCCAACTGCCTTAAACTCAGTTCTCTGACCGTTACTGCCTTCAATATCTGCCATATGCCCCCAAAAGTTAAATATTTACATTTTTATATAGTAAAAAATTAAAACTGGAGCTTATTGACGAATAAAAAGAGTATAAAATAACATTGAATAGTCAATATTATGCAGTTCCATAATTTAAAGTGCAGTATATGGATTTCATTATTACATGTCAATTACTATACCTTTAAAAAACATGAGAAACATCGGGATGTTTTATATCTTTCCTTTTAAATAAAAAAGGGTTAAATAACTTGACTTATGTTTGAGAATCTGTAAAATGATTTTTCAATTTAATTAAACAATAACTAAAGTAATTTTTCTGCCACGAAAGGAAGACATGAGATGATGGAGATGAGATCAATAATATATCGCCTGCTTGATTGTGCTGAATCATGTCTGCGGAGGATTTACTGAAGATATCACTTTTTACCTGATATAAAAGCCGCGGACATTATTTAATCCGCGGCTTTTTTTTTATTTAAAAACCACGGAATTTTTACCCGCGGCTGAATTTATTGTGTAATCAAAAAAACCAGGTTCAAGTATTACCGGTTCTTACACCCCGGGCACTCCAACTGATATTTTTAGGTTGGATATCAGGGGATTATTACTAATCTTTTAAAAAAAGGAGAAAGTTATGGAAATGAATCGTATGTCAAAAATCACTAAGACAGCAGCTATGATGAAATTAAGAGATTTATGGGATTACCTTTGTAAAAAAACGCACGTTAATAATAAAGAAAAATGGAGGCTTAAATGTTTGAAAATCCCCATATAATATATTAGATAGCTAAACAGAAACATGAAGAACTGCTTGCTGAATGCAATATGAACAGATTAGCGAGCTCTTCAAAAAAAGAGAATCAAAAACATAAGTCATATCCATGTAAATGCATGTTATTTATTGCAGACATCTTAATAAAGGTTGGTATGGGCCTTAAAAGACGGTGGGAGTCTGATAAGGGATATGACAATATATATACACAATAATCATCTATTCTGCGCAGCCTTTTCTGACTCCGGCTTATCAGCGGTCTCTTCAGCCTTTGAAGAGGCTTTATTGGTTATAGAGTCATCAAGGGTAATAGACATGTCTGAAAACTTGATTTTTGTCTCTGTATCAAAGGCCTCCTTTACAGTAATGGCCTTTTTTGATTCCAACTGGATCAGACGCCGTCCGAAAAAGGTAAAGGCAATCACTATCACTATTGATAATGCTATAAGCCAGTATGCAATTTTTATAGCAATTTTTTGAAAGTCCATTATTTCCCCTCTCATATTATTTATGTCTGTTTTTTTACTAAACCATTACGTAGAACTATTTGAATGCAGCGTTAAGTGTGTTGTCAAAGGACATCAGTTCCTTTATATTATTTAATTGGCATATTGAAATATGAAGAAGATCCCTGGCTGATAAAGATGGATTTATTGAAATCAGGTTACGGGCATATAAAACCGTTTCCTTATCAATCGGAAATACTTTTTCAACTCTCTCAGTAGCAAGTGACAATGCTGCGTCAAGGGTCTCTAATCTGTTTACTGGTAGATAAACATGGATTAATTCCTGTAAGACTTCAGCAGAGGTTACTAGCCTTTTTTCATTCTTGATTGCGTTAATAAAAAAGTGTTGTGCTTTTTCTCGCAGGGGATGAGGCCTCCCTACCGCGTATATGAATACATTGCTATCCACAAATATCATGGTGTTTCAATGCCTTTATAACCTTTAAGTATACTTTGTTTATTCTCCTCCCATTCCGGTTCAGCGCCCTTTTCATGTTCATTAACCTGGTCGAAAAACTTTATTAAAGATTCAACATCAGATATCCGTGTTTTTTTTTGATTCATTTCAAGCATTTTATTACCAGCGCTTCGAAGCCAGGCGCTCAAAGATTTAGACTCCTTTATTGCCTGTGCCTTAAACTCAGTGGCCTCTTTTTCATTTAAAATAACCTGGACTCTTTCTGACATACTTTTACCCTTTAAAATAATACGTACTATGACTACGTATTGGTTAATATATTACGTATTATGATGTATTGTGTCAACACACAAATCAAAGCTATAATTGATTGCTGTTTGTATGTGTTGGTGTGATTTTTGTGGATTGAAAAGTTGGGGGCACGCCGCAGTGTGACTTGATTAAATTGATAAAAAGGATTGAATATTTGGAGTGCACGGTGCACAGTGCCCCTAAAGTAAAAACAATCCTGATTGTTACTGAATCTCAATAGCCCCGATATCCCCAAGCCCATTTACCGGACGATTGTTATTAAGCTGGTCACGGGTTTCACTGGCAACAGTAAAAAGGGTTGCCGGTATCTCTATCATCCTGATACTGGCATTTTCTGTTAAAGGGCCGGAAGAAAAAAGGGCATCCCATACATTGTCTGAAATGATTGCCTGTCCAATCTCAGGCAAGTCTTCTGCAATAAGGGCATTATCCAGTCGGTGCCATAATTCTATATAGGGGTAATTATACAATTCCTTTGGCCAGGTTTGAAGGGGGCCGAACCAATGGGTATCTGCAAGGGTCAATATGGGGTTTCCATCCGGGTCTTCATATGGCTGGTTTCCGGCTGTTTCATCATCAGTGTCTATACCCGAAAGGAACAGCTCAAAATCAGCGGTAAAATCTGCGGCAAAACCTGGGATATCGTAAAAATCTTCAAGCCGGTCTAGCATTATCTCAAGGAAATTGTCATTTTCTATATCATTAACACTGTATTCCCAGTATGTGCCATTAACATAGTATGAACCTGCCGGTATCCGGTCAAGTGCACTCCCCTGAGGTTTATAATAGAGTACAGCCGGGTCACCTCCATCCACACCCGCGGATAAAAGATTATTTGAATAGGTTATACCATTTGCCAGATCAAGCACATCTGATATATCTACCCCATCCATATCGTTGTTTCCGGGGTAAAATCTCCTGCTCAGCGATCTCCAGTCCATTTCACCAACAGGCACCAGCAACTGGCTTAGATCTAAAACACCTATCCGGTTGTATCCCATGCTCATAAAATAGAAAGCGGAGCCGGTAAACAGATCATGTTCATATGTGGTTCCACCTGATTCATGCACCAGGTTTCCTGCAATTATAGAATGGCCTATGATTATGTCTTCGGTTGCATGGGCATTTCCGATTGTTGCAGCAATGCCGCCTGCCAGATTTTTTTTACCAAGCTCAATAGTCCTTGGCACCCCATAGACCTCATTCTCAACAATGGTGCATCCTTTTATCACCAGGGAACCGTTTGACATATATACACCGCCGCCCCTCCAGTAGCCAAAGGGTACAGGTGATGAATAATCGACCAGGTTCCTGGCAATTGTGGAATTTACCAGCCTGAGGGTGCCTGCGTTTCCTATGCCTCCGCCATCAGAATATACGCCACCTCCATAGGCCATTAGGCCCCTGATATGGTTACCTGTAACAGCCGACCTGGAAATAATGGATGTTGTCTCATAGGTGTCTCTTCCACCAACTGAAAAAACACCTCCGCCTGAAACACCTGCGCCAATGACAGTATTGCCGGTTACGATACAGTCGGTCATCTCAATGATATCGGCGTAAATACCGCCGCCAAATGCCCCCCTGTCCCTTGAAGAGCCAAAATCCCCCTCACAGTAGTTGTCATAAAGCGTACAGCCTGAAAGTCTTGCCCTGCCCCAGACAGCAACGGCGCCACCTCTTGCCAGGGTCCAGGGCTGTTCGGTATTGGTTGCAGAGATATCCTCTGTAACGCTGCGTCCGCCTGTTATGGTTACATTGGTCATTGTCAGGTCACCATAAACAGCGAGAACACGTGCATCCTCTGTACCTCTCCAGGCGATGGTAATACCTGAAGAGAGTTTTGATGCATCTATAACTACATTTTTTTGGGCATAAAGGGCGGATTTGCCGTAGTCCCTGTTAAAGTATCCTACCAGATAGGATACCGGCCCGCTCGGCTCATCCCTCATGCCCATGACCTCCCCTTTTAGCGCGGTATGGTTTTCTCCTATAACCGTGAGTTCTATTGTCTTCCCATTCAGGCTGTTATGGAAATCAATGACCTGTCCGCTCGCAGCTGCTGCCAGAGCAGAGCGCAGTGTTACAGTCCCTGCAGGCGGGCTTGCTGTATCCATAATACTGTTGACAGTAATTGGGTTCAGTGATGGAGGGGGATTAGAAGAAGTATTACCCGAAGAACACGACATCGATGTCATTGTTAATAAAAGAAGTATAATGAGTTTCAGAGGAGCAATAAAATATTTAAACATAATGATAATACCTTAAAACATTTTTCATGTATTATATGAGAAATAGTTTTTAACTTCAATCAAATCAAATAAATCTATTGAAAAAGCCTATTTTTTAAATTTCTTTCATCTTTAGCTGTTCCGAATAAATCGATTTCAGGATGCCAAGCATATCTTTTTCTGTCAATTTATCCATATTTTCAAAACCAACCTCTATATACATATTATCTATTATGGCAGTTGAGTTTAACTTTTTAGAAACCTTTTCATCAGTTTTGGTTTCTATCTCACGAGACCTTGCCACACTGAAACCATCCAGATTGAGATCTTCCTCTTTAATCACTTTATATGAGGCGTTTAACTTTGCATTCATCTGGGCTATTTCTGACTTTTCTATTTTCTGTGATATCTCGTCAAACTTTGCTGCATCTTCAC
>CAZSZQ010000151.1:0-8836 GCA_964610475.1 uncultured Desulfatiglans sp. | reverse complement strand
CCTGTTTTAATGCTTATAAATATTGCGACTGATGTATCAATGTGTTAATTTTGGGTAAATAAAACAAGGTAATAATCTGCTAACAGTCTAAGAACTATTCATATGGCAAAAGATTTTTATGAAATTCTTGGTGTTAAAAAGGACACCTCCCAGGAAGAGATAAAAAAGGCATACAGGAAGCTTGCCAGGAAATGGCACCCTGATATCAACCCCGGTAACAAGGATGCTGAACAGAAATTCAAAGAAATCTCTGCCGCCTATGACTGCCTCGGAAATACGGAAAAGCGAAAGCTCTATGATGAATTCGGGGCAGACAGCCTCAATTCCGGGTTTGATGCTGAAAAGGCGCGTGAATATAAAAAATGGGGTGCTTACGAGCAGCAGGGCGCCTCAAGCCGCGCTTCTACCGGAGGTTGGTCTGAACAGGATTTTGGCAAATACCAGAGCTATGAAGACCTGTTCGGTGATCTGTTCAGTTCAAGGAGCAGGGCAGGTGGAGCAGGTTTTGATTACAAAAGCAGCTTGGCCTCAAAGGGAAGGGATATGGAGCATGAGGTGACTATTGACCTTATCTCCAGCCTTAAGGGGTTTGAGACAGAGCTTGCCATGCAGAAGATGAAACCCTGCGATCTGTGCAGCGGATCGGGTTTTGACCCAAAATCGGGTATGACCAAATGCACTACATGTAAAGGATCAGGCAGGTTGAATGTGGCAGAGGGCCCGATAAATTTCACCAGAGAGTGCCCCAAGTGCCACGGTCATGGCAGCACAGGTAAACCCTGCCCGCGCTGTTCAGGCCAGGGGCAGCTCTATGATACTGAAAGAATAAGGGTGACAATCCCTAAAGGGGTTAAAGAGGGAAGCAGGGTCAGGATTTCCGGAAAAGGAGAATCTGGCATTAATGGAGGTGAACCGGGTGACCTGTACCTGGTTGTACATATAAAACCACATGACACTTTAAGGCGTGAAGATGATGACCTGTTCCTTGAGGTGCCGGTAACGGTAAATGAGGCCATCTCCGGAGGGACCATCCCTGTGCCAACCATTGACGGTATCGTAAACCTGAAGATCCCGGCGGGCAGCCAGAGCGGACAGAGTTTAAGGCTTAAAGGAAAAGGAGCTGTGAATCTCAAGACAGGCATAAGGGGTGATATGATGGTTAAGTTAGTTGTTAAGGTCCCAAGAGGGGATAATGAAGAGGTAAAAAAAGCAGCCAAAAACCTGGAATCATATTACAGTGAGGATGTAAGAAAAAATTTGAAATTGTAGACGAGACTATTTCAAGCTTTCTTTAAACTGACCGGCCAGGTCTTCAAGGATAGCATCAAACTGCCTGCGCATCTGAATCATATTCTCCCGCATCCGTAAAATAACCTCCACACCCGGTAGATTAACATCCATATCTTCCATGAGAACCTTTGCCAGGCGCAGCTTTTCGAGTTCAATTGCAGAAAACCGCTTGGCTGGTTGTTCATCAAAGCATTCGGGGCAGACTATCTCTTCCTCCTCAAGGTATGAGATAGTACCTTCATCCATATGAAAGATTTCGATTACCTCTGAGAGTGTCCAGTATTCTTTTGCCATATATGCCTGTTTGGATTATATTAATTTTTTTAATATATTAAAAAAAACGAAATAAATCAATAATCCAAAAATAGAAAGGTCTTATAAATGGGAGAAAAGACAGAAAAGAACCTAAGTAAGGTATTTGCAGCAGAATCAAAGGCCTCACTGAGAAACGCAGCCTTTGCCCTTAAGGCGGAAAAGGAGGAGTACATAAATGCTGCGAGGCTATTCAAGTCGGTTTCTGACTCGGAATCTGTACATGCAAACCGATTTTTACTTTTAATGCGCGGGAAAATAGGATCAACAGAGGAAAATCTTAAAACGGCTTTTGAAAATGAGATAAAAGCCAATACAGATGAATACCCTCAACTGATAAGGAACGCTGAGGAAGAGGGCGCACACAGCGGCGTAATGAAGGCATTGACCCAGACACGGGATGTTGAAGAACGTCATGCACAGCTCTATAAAAGAATGATGAATGATATGATGGAAGGCAGGATCACCGATTATTTTGTGTGTCAGATTTGCGGCTATATAGCTGAAAATGAGATTCCTGAAAACTGCCCCATATGCGGGGCTGTGAGCAGCAGGTTTAAGACGATTTCTTAGGCGTCATCTCCAAGCCCGTTTATAAATTGTATATAGTTTTTCAGGTTTTATCCCAAGATAACACCCGAAAAAAATAACAGCGTTAACAAATGTTGTTTTTAAAAACCCATGATTTTTCCATCTTCTGGAGGATGTTATTGCATATTCGGGTATGATCCTTACTTTTGCAGATTTTTTTACTCTTCTTATGAAAAAGATATCCTCTGCGACCGGGACATCCGGATATCCGCCTGCCTTTACAAAGTCAGCCTTTGATATAAAAATACCCTGGTCTCCATAGGGAAGCTTAAGGAAACCTGAACGAAGGTTCACCATATACTCTAAATATCTCATTATTGTATTATCCATGTCGGTTCTAAATTGGAAGGCCCCTGCTACAGATTTTTTATCCATAAGCGCTTCAAAGATAAGGCTAATATAATTTTCTGGCACCATAGTATCGGCATGAAGAAACAGGAGATTGTTACCTTTGCTTAATAATGCGCCGGTATTCATCTGGATACTTCTTCTTTTTGAACTTTTTATCACTTTAGTTCGCAGCTTTTCCGCAATAGTAATGGTGCCGTCAGCACTGCCTCCGTCCACAACTACAACTTCTGCATCTTTGTTTTTTACCCTCTCTATGGTTTTTTCAATCCCGGCCTCTTCATTGAACACCGGTATAATCACTGAAATAAAGGGATTTTTCCATTCACCCTTCGGGTCCCACCTTAGAAGATCATCAACTGTATCAATATCATTTACCGGTGGCAGCTGGTAAACCGAACACCCATGCTGTTTTGCCATATCAACAGTCTGGCAGAGTACGGTTTCTTTTCCCCATGATACACCATCAAATATGTTACAGGGTCTTTTCATACCGATTAGCCAGTACCCCCCATCAGTTGCCGGTCCGAGCACAATGTCATTTTCATCCAGGGCGGAAAAGGTCTGGTCAATAAATTCTGAGACCGGTTCAGGGATGTCTGTGCCGATAAGCACAACCTTACTGCTGCCATTATGAAGAGATTTTTTAATTGCCGAATACATCCTGGCGCCAAGATCACCCTGATCCTGTTCCGTATAGGAGAAACCGTTACCCAGCCAGTTTTTCATCTGCTTCAGGCTCCCGCCGGTATAGCAGATCTCATAGTGCGGGACTCTTTTTTTCTTAATATCTATTATTTCCGCTATTATTTTTTCAGTAAGTTTTCGATGGACATCGGCCGCACCAGCAGGCCCAATATCATTAATAAGCCTTGTTTTTGCATTACCAGGTACAGGGTATCGTGTAAAGATTATGAGTTTGTCTGATCGGTCTTTTGGGGTGTTCATTGATATGGTCTGATTAATACACTTAACAAGATGTACTCAATCTGCTTGTCATCCTTATTATAAAAGAAGCCGGAAGGCCTGGGCGCGGAGAATCATAATTCCTTTATCCCGGCATAAATAATTCGTTATGGAACAAGCCAGACGGTGCAGTCTTTGGCATTGGTAATAACATACCATGAAACATTGCCCATAAAGAAGGAGTCGTCGGCGCCTGTTTTTCCTATAACAAGTGTCCCGCAGCCATGCTTTTTTGCATTATTTACAATGGTTTTACCTATGCTTATTTTACTTTTTACTTCCAGTACATGCAGCTGTTTTTCATCCAGCCCTGCATCCATAAACCTTTTTTTCGCATGAACATAAAAACTTTCAACGCACTTTTTATCTTCGTTCTTTATGATCTCCTCCATCATGTCACTCTTTTTATCAAAATCAATAGCACAATAATCCCTGAGTTTAGGGGCTACGTGAATGAGTGTAATATCTATCTTAGTGTTTCCTGCAAGCATAAAGGCCGCATGTTTCACAGCCTTTAGGGAACTTTCAGAACCGTCAACCGCCAGCATAACCTTTTGAGTCTTGATATCTCCGCCTACAGCCCACACAGGGGTAACTTTGGTATGCTCGATAATATTATTTGCAATACTGCCTGTAAACGCCTCAGTGAACTTTGATTTACCCCTGTTACCAACTACTATTGCATGACAATGCGACTGTTTTGCATAGTCAAGGATTGCTTTTGCAGTACCTTTGCTTGCATGCAGTGAAACCTTTTCTATGAGCTTTTTATCAACCCCCAGTTTCAACATGATCTCCATGGATTCATCAAGAATCCTTATGGAGTCCTTCCTGTTTTTTACTGCGATTTCCTTGAGAACTGCACTGGCCTTTGGATCTGTTTTAGCCTCGTGAAGGAGAAAGTCGGATATTTTTGGCAGGATATTAATAAGAACATAGTGCATGCCTTTGATTATTGAACACATATCGATACAATATTCAATGGCTCTTCTTGAATGAATGCTATCATCTACCGCAATTAGTATTTTTTTTTCCACCTGTCCTTCTCCCTTATTGTTATCTGTTATGCTTTAAGGAATTCAAATATTTTTTTTATGAATATGGATTGTAACTTATCTAAAACAAAAATAATGGTCAATAAAAATTGACTGTAAATATAAGTTACAGGATTCAGTTTTTAAATGCGGTAACAGCAGCGCCAAGCAAGGCCGCATTATCTAAAAGGATGATGTTTACAGGTATTTTCTCCATCAATCCTTTAAACCTGCCTTTGTTTGTGAATGAATTCATAAAATTTTTATCTTTTATCCTCCAGAGGAGCCTTGGAGGAATGCCTCCGCCAATATATACCCCTCCCTTTGTGAGACCTGTAAGGGCGAGGTTACCTGCTGCAGCCCCGAGTATAGATAAAAATATATCTATAGTACTGAGGCATAATTTTTGTCCTTTTTCACGGGCGAGCTCATTAATTGTTTTCGCTGGATCCTCCGTTTTTATCTTCTTTGCAAGCCATTGGGGCTCATTGTATTTTCGGGTATCTTTAAGATAATTATATATGTTAAGTATCCCTATTCCCGAAATAATCCTTTCAATACTTACATGTTCGTATTGTTCCCAAAGATTTATCAAAAGCCCTGCCTCCTCCACATTATTTGGTGCAAAATCTACATGGCCGCCCTCTGATGGTACAGGAATATAACCATTTTTACTATATACCAGCAGAGCTTGCCCGAGACCTGTTCCGGGTGCGATCAATGAGATGTTTCCGTTTTTTTCAGGCCTGACCGGATTAATTGCATAGATTTCCGATTTTGAGAGTAACGGGACCGAACAGGCCATTGCGTTCAGATCGTTAACCAGCCTTACCCTTTGCATCCTGAATATCCTTTTTATTTTTGAGGCATCTATAATCCATGGAAAGTTGGTAGTTTTACATATGCCGTCTTCAACAGGGCCGGCTACACCGATACATGCCTTTTTTACCTTATAAGGATTTTCTGAAAGAAATATCTCTACAATCTCTTCAAGCCCTTTGTAGTTATTGCTCGGATAATTTTTAAAGCTCTTGAAGAGCGGGCGTCTTTTCCCAAAAGAAAAAATACCTAAACTGGTCTTTGTCCCGCCGACATCGCCAGCGAGAATATATTCTTCCTCTGTTTTTTTTATCATATTCTGCCTGTATGAATTATCGTTCAGAAACTATCTAATAAATATCAGGTTAAATCAATAGAAAGATCATATAAGGCCACATGGAATTGACTTTTAATGATATAGTATCTATTCTGACCGAAATTTGAACCGGTGATTCCATGCCCGGGATATCATCGATTTTATATAGTAAAAGGAGACATTATGAATATCAAAGAAAAGGTTTTTGTAGCATTTGATTACAGGCTTACACTTGATTCAGGAGAAGAGGTGGATAAATCTCCTGCCGGTCAGCCACTTGGTTTTATTACGGGAGCTGGGCAGATCATCCCCGGACTTGAAAAGGAAATGATGGGTATGAATGTTGGTGACCGGGTCAAGATTGTTGTTAAGCCTGAAAATGCATATGGGCTAATCAATCCGGAACTGTTTCAGGAGATAAGGCGTGATCAGTTTCCCGCTGATATGGAGATAAAACCCGGTATGGCATTCCAGAGCCAGGGGCCGCAGGGGCCTATGATAATAAAGGTTAAAGAAATAAAGAATAAAGAGACGGTAGTAATAGATCTCAACCATCCCCTTGCAGGAGAAAGACTGCATTTTGATGTAAATATTGCTGAGGTACGGCATCTTACATCTGAAGAGAGAGATGGCCTTTTATCTTCCTGTGGATGTGACTGCGGGTCAGACCATACCGGCGGATGCGGGTCAGAGGGTTCATGCTGCCATTGATTCCTGAATATCTCTACCGGACTGATGAATCTCAAGCAAAAAAGATTTCTCTCTTATGGCCGTTTTAAGCCTTATTGATATAAGCATAAGTTTCGGCGGCTCCCCTCTTCTCGACAGGATCAACCTCCAGGTTGAAAAGGGGGAAAGAGTCTGTATTCTTGGCAGAAACGGTGAAGGGAAAAGCACCCTTTTAAAACTCATTGGCGGATCGATCAGGCCTGACAGCGGAACTATTTCAATACAGAAAGGGTTAACCGTTTCAGACCTTTCACAGGAGTTACCACAGGGTCTTGATGGCACTGTGCATGAGGTTGTAGCTGGCGGTATTACAGGAGTTGGGGAGCTTCTTGAAGAGTATCACAGGCTTTCAAAGATCATGGCACAAAGTCATGATGATGCCACACTTAATAAAATTACAGATATACAGGAAAGGCTGGATAGAACCAGCGGTTGGGAGACTAACCGCCAGGCCGATGAGGTTATTACCAGGCTCTCCCTCGACCCGGATGTGCTTTTTTCTTCTCTCTCTGTCGGATTTAAACGCAGGGCGCTTCTTGCAAGGGCCCTTGTCACAAAGCCTGACCTCCTCCTGCTTGATGAACCCACCAATCATCTTGATGTTACCTCCATAACATGGATGGAGGAATTCTTAGAAAAAACCCAAAGCACTATCATCATTGTTACCCATGACAGGATGTTTTTACAGAAACTCGCCACGCGGATAATAGAGATAGACCGGGGCAATATACTGAACTGGGCATGCGGGTACAGTGCATTCTTGAAGAGGCGCGAGGAGGTGCTTGAAACAGAGGAAATCCACCGGAATGAATTCAGGCGTAAACTGGCAAAGGAAGAGGAGTGGATCAGAAAGGGGATCAAGGCAAGACGCACAAGAAACGAGGGGCGGGTACGTGCACTGATAAAGATGCGCGAGGAGCAGAAAGGCTGGAGAATGAAATCAGGGGTTGCGAAGATCAAGGTGCTGGATGCTGTTACTTCCGGGAAACTGGTTATTGAGGCGGCTGGTATCAGGCACAGTTATGGAGATAAAAAGGTAATAAAGGATTTTTCAACCGTGGTAATCCGGGGTGACAGGGTAGGTGTTATTGGCCCGAATGGCGCAGGTAAAACAACCCTGCTCAAGATACTGCTTGGCCGGATGAAGCCTGATAGCGGCAGCGTAAAACATGGTACAAAGCTCGAGATCACCTATTTCGATCAGCTGAGAGAAGAGCTTGACGAAGATGCCTCTGTTGAGGCAAGCGTAGCAGATGGTAAAGATACTGTTATTATCAATAATACACCCAAACATGTTATAGGCTATCTGAAGGATTTTCTGTTTACACCGGAAAGGGCAAAGAGCCCTGTGCGCATACTGTCAGGTGGCGAGCGGAACAGGCTTCTTATTGCGAGGCTTTTTATACGGCCATCTAACCTTCTGGTGCTTGATGAACCCACTAATGACCTTGATATGGAGACCCTTGAACTATTAGAGGAGAGGCTTATTGATTATAAAGGGACAATAATACTAGTGAGTCACGATCGTGCCTTTTTGAATAATGTTGTTACAAGCACTATTGTCTTTGATGAAAATGGCAAAATAGCAGAATACCCTGGCGGGTATGATGACTGGATAACCCAGAGACCTGCCCCAGCACAGGTAAAGGAGCCACCTAAAACAACTGCGCCTGTAAAACAACCGGGTAAAAAAGAGCAGCCTCGCAGACTTACATTTAAGGAGACAAAAGAACTGGAAGGGTTACCCTCTATTATTGAAAAACTGGAACAGGAACAGACCTCGCTTTATGCACAGATGGCAGACCCGGAATTTTACAGGAAGAATGGTGAAATGATAGCAGGGGCAAAGTCCAGGATGGAAGAATTGAAGATTGAACTGGAAGAGAGATATATGCGGTGGGAAGAGCTTGAGGGGATAAAAGAGACATCTTCTTAACTTTGTAATATCAATCCTGCTCCATAAGGATAAGAGGCAATCTGTCAGCAACAAGGAGCCCTTTTTTGGTGGGTAAAATATTATCACCTGTTATTATTAAATGCCCTGTGGATTCAAGTTTAATGGCGCTCTCTATTGCTCCGGGAATATTTTTAATGTCATCTATTTTTATACCTTCCGAGGTTCTCAAGCCTAATGATATTTTTTCAATGGTTTCCTGTTCCGGGGTAAGACACTCAGAATCTTCTATCGGCAGGGAGTCCCCTTCAAGGCTTGCACAATAGTTTTTAACAGAGCTGTAATTCCACCACCTTTTTATACCGTCAAATGAATGTGCAGAAGGGCCAAGGCCAAGGTATGGAACACGGCGCCAGTATTTCATATTATGCCCTGACCTGTATTCAAAATTTTTAGCGAAGTTGGAGACCTCATAATGCAGGTAGCCGCTTTGTTCCAGAAATGCTGATGTCTCAAGAAAAAATCTGCTTGCAGCAT
>CAZSZQ010000150.1:0-8891 GCA_964610475.1 uncultured Desulfatiglans sp. | reverse complement strand
GACCCGATGCGCCCATGGAATCTCCGCCGGCGACATGGCCCAATACCTCCATTGTGCCGTTCCATTACATGAATCCTGTTACAGGCAAACCGCTTACGATGGAATCAAACTGGAAAAAAGAGGAGAGTAAATAATGTCCATCCAAAAACAAAAGTTTTTGGATGGAGGCTATCGGCTGTCAGCTTTAAGCAATCAGCTTAAGGATTCAAAACAAAGACTTGGCTGAGAGCTGAAAGCTGTAAGCTTTATCCAGAAAACATTATGGATAAAAACACAGGAGGTCTCATGAAACATAATTCATCTCGCAGAAGGTTTTTAAAGGCCGGGCTGGCCCTGCCTGCAGTGGGACTATTATCAGGCAGCAGCCTTGAAGCATTACTGCCTGAGCAGGATCGTCCCGGACTGGTCTACCGTACACTGGGTAAAACAGGTCTTAAGGTAACGAGTGTCGGTTGCGCTGCAGGGGCGATCCCGAATCCGGATATCCTGGCACGCGCTCTTGAACTGGGCATAAACTACTATGACACGGCACGTATCTACGGCCAGGGCAAGAGCGAAGAATTCCTTGGGAGGGCCATCAAGGGTAAAAGAGACAGGATAGTTCTGGCAAGCAAGACCTTTTCCAACACAAAGGCAACCATACTGAAGGACATAGAGACAAGCCTCATGACTCTGGGTACAGACCATCTCGACATCTATCACCAGCACTCAAGACACACACCGCAGGAAATCACCGATGAGATGATCGAGACTATGGAGCTTGTTAAAAAGCAGGGCAAAACCCGCTTTATAGGTGTAAGCACCCATGATCCGAACGCAATGGTGGATTTCATCCTGAAGGTAGGAAAGTTTGATGCTGTCCAGACAACATACAGCTATGCAATAGGTGCGCCTTTCAGAGACGGAGCGATAAAAAAACTTTATGATGCCGGCATAGGTGTTATTGCCATGAAGGTAGTGATTGCAACAGCAACACCGAAGGGAGATACAGGCAATCACCTTAGTAATGAAGGCGGGCTCGCAGCCATCAAGTGGGTCTTAAACAATCCTGCAATCTCTACTACTGTACCCTGGTCTGAGACAATGGAAGAGCTTGAGATCAATTTTCGCGCCATGACCGAACCATATACAACCGGGGATGAAAAGATCCTGTTTACGCGAAATGAACAGATCCGCGAGTTATACTGCCGCATGTGTTTCCAGTGCAAGGGCAAATGTCCTAAAGGTATTCCTGTGGCAGATGAATTGCGTTTTCTGGCATACAATGATTTCAAGGGCAATTTTCATGAGGCGCGTGAGGGCTTCTGGAGTCTGCCAAGGGAGATACGAAACATACGCTGCAGTGATTGTTCCGAATGCGTGGTTAAATGCCCGAATGGAGTAAAGGTTCATGAGCGTCTTATCAGGGCGCAGGAGTTGCTGGCGTAGGAATAAAGGAGAAAAAAATGAGGAAATTATTGATAATATGTATTTTAGTTAAATTGAGTATACCTATTACAGGTATCAGCCATGCAAGTGAATGTGACCGGGCATGCCTTGAGGGCATGGCGGATCAGTACCTTGCAGCCATGGTTGCACATGATGCATCAAAGGCGCCATTCGCGGATAATGTAATTTTTACGGAAAACACAATAAAACTGCCGCTCACTGAAGGGCTCTGGTTCACATCGTCTGGTATGGGTGATTTTAAAATATATATCTGTGACCTAAAGACCGGACAGGTTGCATGGGTAGGCGGCGTCAGGGAACATCAAAAGACTGTGATCCTTTCCTTAAGGCTCAGGGTAGTTAATAACATGATTACAGAAGCAGAATCCATTGTAATCCGTGATGTTGATGAAAAGAATCTTGCCAATTTTAAATTGACAGAAAAACCTTTTACTGAAATCCTTAACCCATCTGATCGTATTTCACGCGAAGAGATGGTCAATATCCCTGAGTTATATTTTAATGCGCTCAAAATCCTGGATGACAAGGATGTTCCATTTGCTGACGAATGTTACCGCCTTGAAAACGGGATGGTGACCGCAGGAACCTTCCCCGGCGCACCAAAACCGCCTCCGGGAATGCCCTCAAGCTCTAAGTGCCAAAACGGTAAGATTTCTTCCATGCTAAAAACCATTTACAGTGTTCAGCCCCGCCGCACACCGGTCGTGGACGAAGAAAGAGGTATTACATGGGGCATCTACTGTTTCAATCACAGGGGACTTGCCTCGGTAGAGATGCCGGATGGAACCATCCAGCCAACATACTTTAATACCCCCAACAGCATGCCTGTTTCGGAAATATTCCGCTCGAAAAAGGGGAAAATTGTAGGGATATGGGGGCTTGGGAGCGCAATGCCCTACGGTATAGGTGATGGCTGGATCGGACCGGTGTACAAGTAAATTGTAGGGGCGAATAATTATTCGCCCCTACTGTATGAGAGTATCAGAATCAAAAGGAATAATTCATGTCTGAAGCCTTAAAAGTAGGTCTTATCGGTACCGGTATGATTGCGTGGTCGCATCTGCCTGCGTATATTAAACACCCTGATAAGCTTAAACTCACAGCATTGTGTGATATCCGGGATGATGCATTAAAAAATTATGCAGATAAGGCAAATGTGCATGATTTATATGTTGATTATAAAGAGATGCTTAAAAAGGCCGATATCGATGCTGTAACCATATGCACAAGTCATGACCAGCATGAACCGATGGTCATAGCAGCGGCTGAGGCGGGCAAACATATTCTTCTTGAAAAACCGATGGGACGTAACATGGCGGAATGCCGCAATATGATTTCAGCGGCTGATAAGGCCGGGGTAATATTCATGGTCGGGCATGACCTCAGATTTCTGCCGCACACATTAGGGATAAAGCAGCTTATTGACAGCCGGGAACTGGGAGAGGTACGTGTTACCCGCTGCAGTCTGATTATGGATATGCCGGGAGGCTTTGGCAAAAAACACTGGCTCAATGACGGCGAGATCTCCGGGGGAGGCATCCTGTTATCAGGCGTGATACACCAGGTTGATCTGATGAGGTATTACATCGGGAACATAAAAAGTGTAATGGGGCTCTGCAAAAGCATCCAGCCTGAGTATATAAACGGCGCTGAAGACTATGCCTGTGCTGCTGTTGAATATGAAAATGGCGCTATTGGGGATGTGCTC
Source organism: uncultured Desulfatiglans sp. (assembly GCA_964610475.1). GTDB lineage: Bacteria > Desulfobacterota > DSM-4660 > Desulfatiglandales > HGW-15 > JAAZBV01. Next base: position 5,734 of record CAZSZQ010000150.1, on the reverse strand, counting down.
GGGATTGCAACGCCTACAAGATGTGAATACGGTCTCTCATATACAATTTATGGCGATAAAGGCACCGTTATTTCCACTTCGGAGAATGCAAAAAGCAGAGTGGAACAGTTCGGGCCGGCAAAGGCTTCATCCGTTTCAAGGGACAGCAAGGCGCCTGGATCTCAAAAAATATTCGCCCGGTTTGAACCGGTGGCGCCTGTTTATAAAGGATTGGTAAACGATAATCCCTTCATAAATGAAATAGTGCATTTTTACGAATGCTGTAATAATGGTACCGAACCCATTACCAGTGCAAGAGACAATCTCGAAACAGTCAAGGTAATTTTCGGCATATATGAATCATCAATGACAGGAAAGAAAGTGGAACTGGCGAATTTGTAAAGCCGGTATTATCTACCTTGCACCTGTAAAAAAAGGCCGAACCAGTGTTCGACCTTTTTTTATGCCCCACAGGGCTAACTTATTGTATCAGATACAATATGCGTCTAACCCCTGAATTTCTGAAGCTTGCCCAGTAACTCCATATCAGACGCAACATCTCCAAGACAGGTTGCAATTATACCGGTCACAGAGCCTTCAAGATCAGCAACAAATTTTTCGGCTGTCTCCATGGTTGCGCTCGCAGGCCAACCGATTCTCTGCAGAACCTTCTGATTCTTGGCAGTTCCAACGATAAAATAGGGGTAGATGGGTTTGCCCAGGCGTTTGCATTCTGCGCCTATCTGTTTCAGCTTTGGCACTGTTGATTCTTCCAGTCTTAGGAAAAAACCGAAATCCCAGTCATTTTGCATGCGTTCGATAGCTGCTTCGGCAGGCACCCGTGCAGTCAGCAGACAGCCCAGTTTTACCTTGCTTATCTTTACCAGGTTGCGGAGATAGTTTCTTACCTCTTCCGCAGGACCTGTTGAACGTCTGTATGCAAGAATTTCATCGGGGTCAGAAATGGTCTGACAGCTGCCGTCTTCTCGGGTTCTGATCAGGGTTCCGTATCTCGGAGGATCGCCCGGGTCAGGAAGCATTCCGTCAACGCCCATTGCCTCGGCGGCGAGTGCTGCTGCGCCTAATTCCACAGGACCCTTGTAGTTGGTAATGAGCATCGGTATTGTTATCTTGTCCGGATATATCTGTTTGAGCACGCATGCAACTGCAGCACCGCCGGGTGCAGGGGCGCCCCCCGCACAGTCTGTAATATTAAATCCGTCTACCAGATCCTTAACCTTTGCAGCAGAGTTGACAAAGTCAAGTCTTGGGATAAATTCATATAAAATCTTCATGTTTTTGCTCCCTTTTTTTCATTGATATAAGATAAAAATTATCTTTTTGAGCTTAGAATTATATGGAGTTGCATGTTGCATGTCAACATAAAATCTCCCGTCAGCTCCGCCCCGGGGAAAGCATCACTTATAAGCTTTTGTCGCCGAATGTGTCCCCGTCTTCCAGGTTCCCTGACTTAAATCCCTTATAAAACCATTCCATCCTCTGTTCAGATGTGCCATGTGTAAAGCTGTCCGGAACAACATACCCCCTGGCCGCTTTCTGGATACGGTCATCCCCTACCGCACTCGCGGCATTAAGCGCCTCTTCTATATCTCCTTCTTCAAGAATATTCGCCCTTGCGGCGTAATGAGCCCACACCCCGGCTAAATAATCAGCCTGCAGCTCAAGCCGGATGAGATACCTGTTGTATTCCTTCTCGCTGAGACGCGACCTCAGGGTTGTCATTTTATCCATTATTCCAAGAAGAGTCTGTACATGATGCCCTACCTCATGGGCAACCACATAGGCCGTGGCAAAATCGCCTGGCGCCTGAAACCGGTTCTGAAGCTCCTGAAAGAAGCTCAGATCGATATACAGCTTGTGATCACCCGGGCAATAGAACGGGCCGGTGGATGAGCCCGCATATCCGCAAGCAGACTGTACCGCATCTGTAAAAAGAACAAGAACAGGATATTCATAAGTCAATCCCTGTTTACTGAATGTTTCAGTCCATACATCCTCTGTCTCCGCAAGCACCACAGAGACAAACTGAGCCATTTCATTCTCCTCCGCAGTCCCTGAGAAATCAGATGCTGTTTGGGATTGACCAACCTGCATGGTATCCAGAACCTGGGACGGGTCACCCCCGAGGAAATAGATAGCAAGAACTATAATAATTGTTCCAAGCCCGCCGCCAACCATGCCTTTTTTTGCGGTCATGCCTCGTCGGTCTTCAACATTTGAACTTTGTCTTCTTCCCTGCCAGCGCATAACATCCTCCTGTAAAAATATGTTGAGATCGGATATTATTTAACGACTTACCACGTTTCATCCATATCTTTAACTATAAATGAACACGAGAGTAAATAAAAAACTAATGCTGACACCACTATTTTTTAGGCCGTTTACCTCGAGTATGCCATTAGAGGTAAAAAAGGGTATAAAATCATGTTTTCCATTCGGCCCGAACTGCGAATAGTAATTTTTGAAAAGGTCTCCGATTGCAGCGCGTTCTACAAGGGCGGTCAGTTCCGGTGATGTGATTTCAGGCGCATCGGAACAGGCAGTAGTAAGCCCCAGAATGGTTAGAACAATCATTAGTGTTAATTTTGATTTCATATTGTTGCCTCCATACAGGTTTGTCTGTTCAATATAGTATATTCAAGATTCAGGATTCATAAAATTTATTCCCCGCTTAGTATAAGCTGAGGTCACTGTAGCAGGCATATCTGTGCTTGCATTTCTCCTGACAATTCGAGTTGAGGTTTAAGGCTTTATGTGAACTATCAGTCATCAAATTTGCCAGAATATGTTTCAATACTCTCCTTACGCATGAAACAGAGGGTCTTATAAACATCATCATTATCTGCAAGATTATTTAGGGTGAGGGCTTCAAAGTCAATTTTAGCAGGAAATTCATTATCATAGTCAAGCATGGAGATCAGATTATCCCTGGCTACTTCCGGTCAAATTTCTCTAAGTGCTCTGGCCGCATTATCCCTTATCACGTAATCCGGGCTTTGCAGTAACTTGACTAATTTCTTAGTTTTATTACCTGCCTTAAGTTTGTTTATGTCTGTCTTAAACATAGATTTGAATATTCCCATTTTTCAATTCCCTCGTTTTATTTTTATATGTGAATAATACAAACTAGCAAATTACAAATTGAAAGGCATAGGGCGCTGGAGAAGATCAATATAGAGTTGGATTGACAGTTTTTAATCCGGCTTTACCGGCCAATTGCGCCTGCCTTTCATCAAGTGTAAAAAATGTCTCAGCTTTCACGGCCAGGGCTGACCCGACATGAAGTATATCAAGAGATCTTGCCCCGCAGCCTGGCGTGTGATTTGTTGAGAGGTTTAAAGAAAGGGAAAAAACACGGGGCCAATCCATTGCTGTTCTATAATATACCCCTCTTTTCTCATGTTCCTGTAATAGTGAAAGAATCTTTTCAAAATCATCACTGTTTAATTCATCACGAAATTGTTTGAGTTTCAAAGCGTTTATGAGTTCCAGTTCTATCAGTCCTGTTAACGGGATCGGCTCATTTTTTTTCTTCAACCATTCTGAAACCTGGATAGAGGCGGGTTCCCTTATATAAAGTTTTACAATAGCGCTGGTATCCACATAGATCATCAAAAGCGGTCCTCCCGGTCCTCAATTATCAGTTGGCTTGCCGGTTTTCCCTTTAATTCAATGGCCGTTTTGTTAAATTCCGGCCATTCAATATTTTTTTGCGGACCTAGAGCAGTAAGTTTTGCAACTGGCTTTCCCCTCTTAATGATTGTAATTTCTTCGCCGGAATGGATATCCCTCAATATTTTTCCAAAATTTTTCTGTATTTCCCCAACAGTTGCTGTTTTCATGATATTTTCCTTTTTTTTACGCATATTATATGCGTAAAAAAATCAGTGTGTCAAATATATATAAGAAAATGTTTTATACTCGCTTCAATTATCTTTATTATCCATGGAGATCTCCCGGCGTTCTATTCCCATTATCATTACATGATTAATATACCGGGTGTATCTAATATGGCTGTTCCCGGCATTGCGTCATCTTATTTTTTATTGTTTAAGGACCTGTTAGATTGACTGGGCTTTAAAATAAAGTATCCCACTCCAATAATCCGGCCATCGTTGATCGTCTAGGCAGGCTTATGGCCATTTATCAACACTGCTTTTTTCGTTAAGGTCCTGGTAATATAAATTAAATTTACCTGATACTTACCTCCAATCTCATGGTTTTAATGGGGCTTTTCCTTAGTTCCCTGGTTTCCGCCATTTATGTATTGAACAGGCTCAAATAGTTTATTATGATCAGGCATAATATCATTTATACAAGCACGGGCTGCTTTTATCACTAAAACACCGGTATCCATACCGGATTGAATAAGGGGAAACATGAAAAACAATAATCTTTTTATTACTCTTTCACTATTATCTGTTCTGACATTATCCATTACCGGTATTGCCTTTTCAGACGACCAGCCTATCGAAATCAAAGCAAAACCCCCGATGTACTCCTACATTTCCGTGTGGAATATTCCTGAAAATGAGTGGGAAGCCAGAAAAGATCAGGCCGAAGCAGCAAAAAAAATCCTGGATCAGGCGATAGATAACAACACTATTTTCTCCTACGGTTATGACAGAAATCCTCTTCATGACACCTTCTGGCTTGCAATGTCCAGGGCGGGGCTTGAAACCGTGCGCGACCGGTTTCAGAAAATCGGGATAACCCGGGCTCCGGCCAGAGATGGGATTGCGAATATGCCTGTCAGCATCCTTGTCAGCCGCTATTATAACTGTAAAACAATCCGATGCGAAAATGCCTATGTCCATGTCGGGGTCTATAAAATCAGGCCGGATGCACCAGCTGACGCAGAGGATCAGTTGAGCAAATACTTTTTTGGACCGGTGCTTGAGAAAATGCTTATTGATGGGGCCATCTTTGAATGGGAAACAGACGTATACGACAACCCCAAAGACTCACAGGGCACATTCCTTATCGCCTATTTGTCTGAAAAATCAGAAGACCTTCAAATGGTTAACAATGCTGTACAGGAACGCCTCAAAAGACCCCTGCCAAACGGCCCTGCACTAGATTCCCTCATAGATATGAAGGCGATCACGGACGTGGTTGTTCGCTCATATGCAGTATATAAAAAGTAATGGCTTGATATTATACATTTAAGATCTCTATAATTCTGTTTATCACTTTGTCCAATTTATTTTTCTTTATGTTTCCTATCCGATATAGAATTATCTGATTATCTGCAGTAAAGATTCTATTCAGCCTTATGTTGCCTGCCTGGTTCAGGCTGCCAGAGATGAAATCATTTTTTTCCAAAGGAATGGCGTAGCTGTCTTTAACTGTCTTACCTGTAATCCAGCAAAGAATCAGGTCATTTCCCTGAAGCCCTGTCAGAACAAGGGGCGGACATCTTTTTGCCTAGCTCAAATCGGAAAAGGGGAGGGGATAATAACAACATCGCCTTTTACAAACTTTGCCATGCGTCATCCTCCTCAGGCTTAAGTCAGTCTTTTACTAAAGACGTTTCGCTCATGATAGCAATACCCATTTTCTCTGTGCCGGCTTTTGTTTTTAGAAAATAAACAAAATCCAACACCTCTTATAATAAAGGCTCAGCCCCGCGTATTCCCCGAGCGAAGCGCGGGGAATCAGAATATTAAGACGTTTTTTTCTGTGTCATTAAAAAGGCACCCCCACTCCTTTAACCCAACCATCGTTGATCGTA
>CAZSZQ010000149.1:0-8898 GCA_964610475.1 uncultured Desulfatiglans sp. | reverse complement strand
TTGGAGCTTATCGTGAATACGGTTAAAAGCGGAATTTGTGCCTATGATCTGCCCAGTACGCAGAATGCCCGCATCCTTTGGGGTACCGGGCGGGGGAACTATAGCCGGACAGGCTCCAACTATGGTTCGATGGAACCTTCTAACAGGGCAAAAGAGATGCCATTCTTACCGTTACTACTGTTAGATTAACACAGGAATAAGGTCTCCTCGTATGATACTCAGATTTATTACCGAATAGGATTGAAATGCAGGTTTATAGTCCAGACTTACTGTAGAATTTTCTTCAAGAATGGATGTGTTCGATATTTGTGTCACACTATGAAAATAGATCTCGGGAATCGTCCTTGTGTAGTTTGATTGAGTGCTTATGAGAAGCATACGTAAACCATTGGTAGGATCGACTGGTTTTACTATACTGTCAAAATCCAATGCCTCATCTTTGATCCACCCATGTTTCTCTTCGACAGCAAGACCGTTAGGCGCTGTAATAACTTTACATTCTGCTCTGATTGGCTCATAACTCAACACGAGGGTTATAATCAGTAGAATAATGAACTTAAAAAACCGGATCATGTCAAAAATCGTAATAGATAGCCCAATTGATACTCCCAAAATGAAGAGGGGTCAAAAAAGGGGTAAGTCTGCCTTTGACTCTTGGCATTAAACAGATAATTACTCAGAAAAAATTATTTAATACTATTTTAATCCGCCTAAGGAGGGAAATCGAAAAGAATTTTAATCCACCTTCGCTTGAAAGCTATGGCGGACAGGTGCAGTAATTCGTTGAACCTAAAATGAAAAAATGGGGTAGTTTTAGGACTTTTTGGGGGAAAATTCAAGAGGATTAATGCAGACTGTTAGCCTGCTGCCTTCGTTATATACTACGTCGCGCCAAGGTAGGCAATAGGCTTTTAGTAAAAACAAATGGAAAAAAGAGGTCAGATATCCCAGGTCGGAAGTCAGTCGCCGTTCCATCCTCCGTAGCAGTAGCTACTGCGGAGGACGGGCGCCAAGGCAAAGGCAGGACAAGAGGGTTCAAGTGAAAAGATATGAGGCTAAAATTTCTCAATCTAATATCGAAATAAAAAGGGGAAAGTAAGAGAGCTGAAAGAAAAACAACTCCGTGAGTCGCAAATCAGAAGGTAACGAACAGTAAGCAATTCTCCTAAATTGACATTCAGATACTTAAATACTAGAATACTCAACTTCTAAGGAGGCAACAAATGCGGACAACAATCGAAATATCAGACAAACATCGTAGTGCACTGCTAAATATTGCCGTTCAAAAAGGCTTGAGAGGATATTCTAAAATCATTGAAGATGCAATAGACCACTATATTACAGATCAGGCAAAAATGACCGGTATAAAAGACAATGTTCTTGCCATGAAAGGAAGCTGGGGGAAAGAAACTGAGGAAATAAAAACCAGTATAAAAGAGCTGAGAAAAAATTGGAAAAAATCGTAATCGCTGATACTGATGTAATTATTGATTTCTTTTCAGGAACTGAACCCTCTGCATCTGCAATAGAGCAGTTAATATTACAGGATAGTCTTGCATTGACATCAATAACTGTTTTTGAGCTATATGCAGGAATAACCGGTAAAAAGAGAAAAAAACAGATAGATGATTTGACATTAATACTCCCTGTATTTCCTTTTGAAGAAAAACATGCCGAAACAGCTGCAGAGATTTATAATGAATTGAAAAAGACCGGTAATCTGATTGGCAATCAAGATATCCTCATTGCTGGTATATGTGTAGCCCATGATATACCTATTATTACACGGAATACAAACCATTTTTCGAGGATTTCACAGCTTCGAATTTTTTCTTTTTGATGAGAGGGGAAAATAAAGCGGGAAGTTGCATTTACCCTTTAAAAAAAGGGGGCAAGTCTGCCTGTGACTCTTGCCATTAAACCGATAATTACTCATTAAAAAAAATATTTATAAAACTATTTTAACCCGCCTTATGCGGGTAATCGAAAAGACTTTTAAGGTTGTAATGCTTTATGTCAATATAGATTCAAGATTCAAAATTGGAAAAGCAATGGAATTTTTATTTAACGATGGTCAATTATCAATTATTAAAAGAAAGGGGTTAAAGATTCGAGGGTTCAAGTGAAAAGGCCAAAGACTTCACTCTGTCAAACGCTGTTTTGCAGCCAGCTATGCTGATTTAACAGGGTGAATCGTTTATGGTTCAGGGATATAAAGCCGGGCTGATTATAAAATACAGTTTGTATCAGGCACAAGAATCTGGTAGGGTCGGCGTGAATTTAAATGAGAATAGCCGGCTTTATCTCATTCAAGTTTTGATTAATATTAATATGCACCGGCTCAAACCTGTTAATAGAAAGGAATTTCCGTGAAAACACCAATGAAAATAATTCTGTGTGCCACCATGCTGGTATTTAACTTGAGTTGTCAGAAGGCAGACCAGCAGCCAAAAACAACAGCGCCCCAGACAGATAAAGAAAAAATAAGCTATGCGATCGGCGTTAACATGGCGCAATCCCTCAACGATATTAAAGATGAAATCGATTTATCTATCCTGCAGAAGGGCATGACAGATAAAATACAGGGGAACAAGCTTTTAGTATCAACAGAGGAAGCCCAGCCTCTGCTCAAGGCATTTTCTGAAAAATTGATGGCCAAAGAGCAGGAAAAGCTTGCGGCAGCATCACAGAAAAACCTGGATGCCGGCAGGGCCTTTCTCGACCAAAACAAAACAAAGGAAGGGGTTGTTACTACTGAAAGCGGCCTGCAGTACAAGGTCATCAAAGAAGGGGAAGGAAAATCCCCTGGAAGCGCTGACAGGGTCCGGGTTCATTATGAAGGAACAAAACTTGACGGGAGCGTCTTTGACAGCTCATATAAACGGGGGGAACCTGCCACCTTCCAGGCGGATCAGGTAATCAAGGGGTGGACAGAGGGCCTTCAGATGATGAAGGAGGGCGGAAAATACAGGCTGTTTATTCCCGCTGATCTTGCCTATGGTGCCCGAGGAGCCGGTCAGGAGATAGGTCCCAATGAAGTTTTGCAGTTTGATGTGGAACTGCTGGAGGTTCTTGATGACCAGGCACAGGAAAACAAAACGAAAGAGGATCAAAAAACAGAGGGTAAGCAATAAAGATTTTTAAACCAGCAACCAGAACCATCTTAGGCGGTTCTGGTTGCTTTTTTTCACATTTTCTAAGAATAGAGTTCTGAAAGACGGCCAAGCTTTCCCGCCTTTTCACCGCCAATATAATAGTCATCACCCACAAGGACCACAGTCATCGGCCCCTTTCCCGTTGGTGCAACCATTTTACTGAAGTCCGGCTGATTTTCCGGGAGCTGATCCGCAATGTTTTTCGCCTTTCCGATCGGCATCATGGGAAAATCACCAAATGTAATGCCGTATTGCCCGTAATACTCTTTCATTTCGGCAGGCAGTGAGGAATCCGGGTCTTTTGTAACAATGATGATAACGTGGGTTTCCAAGAGCTTCTTTTTCTCTTCCTGCATTTCACCCAGCACCATGATAATATTATCCAGGCTCTTTGCCCTGCCCTTTTTCTCGTTGTAGTTTTTGTGAAACTTATCCATGCTTATGAATGTACGAAGCGGGACATTAGTATTCTCAAGGTATTTATTAAAAAAAGCACCGGCTTTTTTGAGATTGTGAAAATAGCTTCCGTTTGTGTTATAACTTGGCGATGCACCTGACCTGGCCGATTCTATTAAAATATCCACAAACTCTTTTCCATTATCCTCCCAGAGCATTGGTTCACCCCCTGTATAATTCAGGTTCCATTTGGTGCCGGGGATGGCAGCGCTTTCTGTAATGGCAGTCTCCACCTGTTCCCAGGTCAGCTTGTAACCTGGTTTGATAATATGATCTTCATTTGTGCCTATATAAATATATCCGCAGTGTTCGCAATTTAAGTTGCATTTATGAAGCAGTGAAATACCCATGACATTTGTAAAATCGGGAAATTGCGCCATTATGGCCTCCTAAAGTGAAGATATTAATATTGTTGACATATTATACCCTTATTTATATTTTGTTTTTGTAATGAGAACAAGCCCAATTCAATTTATATCAAAAAAAGAGACGGGTTTCATCCGCCGTCGCTATATGGCTATAGCGGGACAAGAACCCCTCTACATCCTTTAAAGGAGGGACTCTGAATGTCTAAATCTCCCGAACAACTGAGAGCAGAAAGAGCAAAAAGAATACAGGATGCCTATGATCTGAAACAGCCGGATTGTGTACCCATTGTTTTGAATCTGGGCTATATGCTTGCAAGGCTTGGCAATGTGTCTTATGCGGAGCTTGAAGGCAATCCGGATAAAACACAGGAGCTGCTTGAAGAATACGCACTCTTTTATCAGCCTGACATGATCTCCGGGGGTGCCTTGTCAGGAAAGGTCAACAGGATGCTTGGAGACCGCATGACCAGGTGGCCCGGATATGAATTACCTGAGGATCAGCCCTTCCAGTTCAAGGAGGGTGAATATATGAAGGAAGATGAGTATGACGAATTTATAGATGACCCGAGCGACTTTGCAATCCGCAAGTTCCTTCCAAGGGGTTTCAGCCAGCTTGAGGGACTTAAGATGCTGCCTCCCCTTGCAACAACAATTATGGGCCATGGTGCGCTGCCGAGTATAGGGGTACTTAATGCTCCTCCTGTTAAGAGTGCCCTTAAATCGTTGATTGCGGCAGCAGAATCTCTGCTTGAGGCGGGAGACCGGCCTTTTAAGAATGCACAAAGGATGGCAGAACTCGGCTTTCCTTCAGGAATGGATTTTGCCGGGATGGCTGCCGCACCATTTGATTTTATAGGCGATACATTAAGGGCAATGCGCGGATCTATGATGGACATGTACCGCCAGCCTGAAAAGCTTCTCAAAGCCATTGAACAGGCGAGAAAAATTACGCTCAAGGCATGCATCCAGAGCGCTGAGATGACAGGAGGCAAGGTTATCATGATGCCTCTTCACAGGGGTTCGGACGGGTTTATGTCTATAAAACAGTTTGAGACATTCTACTGGCCACAGCTGAAAGGACTTATGCTGGACATGGTTGATGCAGGATTGATCCCTGCACCATTCTATGAAGGGGCGTGGGATAACCGGCTTCATTACTTAAGAGAGCTGCCCAGAGGCAAAACAAGGGGATCATTTCAAAAGACAGATATGTTCAAGGCAAAGGAGATAATAGGAGACACCATGTGCCTTACCGGAGGTTTTCCGGTTTCACTGCTCCAGACAGGGACACCCGAAAAGGTGCGTGACCATACTAAGAAGATGTGCGAGGTTGTCGGTAAAAACGGCGGTTTTATAATGGCTGCAGGGTCTGCAATGGATTATTGCGATAAAGAGTTAGTAAAGGTCTGGGTGGATGCGACCAGGGAGTTTGGGCAATATTAAATCCATGGATAAAAAGCTTATCATTTTACCTGATACTGATTTTATTACAGAACTTGCAGAGGGCTTTAAAAATGAAGACCCAAAACCAGCTATGCTCTATGTGGACGGTCATGTGGATCTCCCCTATTTCATGGCCGGCCATGCCCGTGACAAAGTATTTGACAACCTTGAAACAGGGCCTGTAACGCCCGAAACAGTAAAAAAATCAGGGGTGCGCCTGTTTGCCACGGCTATCCATTGCCGGGATATTTATAATGATCAAATGGCCTTTAAGCATTTTGAAAGGAATTATGACTTTACAAAAAAAATCCTTGAGAATGTTGTCCGGATAAAAAACAAAAATGACCTCTCTGAAATAAAAGAAAAGATAGAGGCCATAGGCACCCTGTTTCTGCTTGAAAATGCAGATGTGCTCGCAAATAACATCCCTCTTTCACTTTCACTCAGGGATAGGGGAATATTTATAGTCGGCCTTACAGGTACAGGCAAAAACAGGCTCGCCGATGGAGAAGCAGTTATTCACTCAGACGGTATAACACCTTCCTGCAGGGAGGTGATTAAGATACTTAAGGATAACAATATCCTCATAGATGTTGCCTCTCTACATCCCTCATGTTTCTGGCAACTCATGGACCTTGTGGAGACGCCCTGTGTTTCTTCACACACAGGAGTGAAAGAAAGGTGTAATATCCCGGGAAATCTGGATCTAAGTCAGATCAAACAGATCTCTGACCGCGGGGGACTTGCGGCTATTACCTTTAATCCGGAGAGGCTGTCGTCTTCTGGAGAAGCCGATATAGAGGATATCTTTATCCATATAGATACTATTGTACAAAAATTTGGTCCCGATTCAGTGGCGCTTGGATCGGGCTTTTGCGGGTTTGATACATTTGCCAGAGGAATGGAAGACCTTACAGGTGTAGAAAAATTGAGGAAGCACATGAAAGCACAGGGTTATGGTGAAAATGCAATAGAAAAAATTATGGGACTAAACTGGATCAGGATTTATACGGGATTGCTGTAAGGACTAGAGTTCAAAGGCCATATCCATACCCACGGCAAAACATTCCAGGGTTGCCCCCTTATCAGACACTATCCTGTTGCAGTGATCTACTATCCTGTCCACTTCACTGTCTGACCGTCTCTGGTTCAGGTGGAAAAGGCCTAACCTTTTTACACCTGCTTTAATGGCAAGATCCAGTGCTTCTGTGTAGCTCGAATGGCCCCATTGTCTTACCGCCGGATATTCCTCCGGTGTATATTCCGCATCGTGAAAAAGTATTTCCGCGCCTTTGCAGAACTCCAGGTAATCTTCGAAAAACAGGCCGCCTTTGTGTTGATATTTCAGCTCGTTATCTGTCATGAACACAAAGCTCTTGCCTTTTTCATAAAATTTATACCCGTTTCCCCTGTTTGGGTGACTCAGAGGGATGGTTTTAACAGTAATCGATCCCACATCAAATAAAATGGGACATTCAGGTATATATTGAAAAGCGGCCTTCAGATCTGCATATTCTATGGGGAAATTGGGCTCTGACATTACCTTGCCCAGCATGGACTCAATGAACTTCTGGGCAAAAGGGCATCCCTGCAGAAGTATTTCAACATTCTCATCATAGATAGGCGCAAAAAAGGGAAAGCCCATTAGATGATCCCAGTGGGCGTGAGTGAAAAGCAGATCAAATGAGTACCTTTTTTCTTTCATCAGTTCAATGCCAAGACGCCTGATCCCTGTGCCTGCGTCAATAATAACCAGATCATCCTCATCTGACCTGATCTCCAGACACGTTGTATCTCCGCCGTATTTGATATATTCCTTACCTGAAACAGGAACGGAACCTCTTGAACCCCAGCATTTTATTTTCATTGTTCAGTTCATTTCACCTTTCTTAAGAATATTAACCTAAATAAAAAAGATAGTGAAACGTTAATCAGCATCAGGTGCTATAATCTTTCCTTTTTCACTCTTCCTGATAATCTCCTTGACAATCAACTGTGCTTCATCCTTTGTAAGTATCTCTTTAAATGCAGGCATCGCAAGACCGAAGAATTTTCCATTCAATATTATATTCACCATTTTTTCATCTTTTGTGTTATCACGCCACTTTTGGTCTATGAAATCCTCGCCTTTCAGCTTTTTACCATCATCGCCCACAGCAGATCCATCTTTCCCATGGCATCTGGCACAGTAATTTTGATAGTATTTTTTCATGTCATTAAGCCTGTTTTCCTGTGCCTGGATAGAAAATACAAAAAGAATAAGAAATACAGCAAATATAAATGCCCCTGTTTTGGATTTTTTTGAACTCAGGATTCTTTTGACTGATCCATACATTTTTTCTTTTGATGTTTGAGTATTGTTTTGAATCATTTTTTACTCCGGATTTAAATTATTATAAAAAATTAAGGCTAATGAATATTTGCTGATAATTATTACCTGTAAGTTGTTATGTATTTTCAATTCAAACACCTTTTATTTGACTGCAATATTTTATATCAGGACAATAACTTAAATACCAGTATTTTTTCTGTTTTTTTACTTTTGCAGAAGATCATCCCGCTTTAAATAATTCTATCCTTATCCATGGAATTAAATTGACATTCCTGTAATTGGAAAATAAACATAAAAATTGGTATTATTATTTCATTTTTATAAAGATAGATCGATTTATAACCTTCTCTGAGGTGCACAATGCTTGAACTAAAAAACCTGAATTTTACCGCTCAAAACACGGATGTAAACGGCAAATCAAGCCTTAGAACCATTATAGATAATGTCAGTTATACCTTTGAAAAGGGAAAATTCTACGCAATAACAGGCCCTAACGGCAGCGGCAAAACTTCACTTGCAAAGCTGATAATGGGGATAAATAAGGCAACATCAGGCTCGGTTATCTTCGAAGGAAAAGATATAACAGGGTATTCAATCACCGACCGTGCCAAAGCCGGGATAGCATACAGCTTTCAGCATCCAGCCAGATTCAAGGGGACAACATGCAGAGATCTATTGGCAATGGCAGCTAAAACAGAGGATGAAAAGAAGATAGTTGATATCATTACAAGGGTCGGCATATGCTCCCTTGATTTTCTGGATAAACCTGTGGACTCAAGGCTTTCAGGCGGAGAGATAAAAAAAATAGAACTGGCAACGACCATAGCGCTTAACCCTAAGGTAGCGATCTATGACGAGCCTGACACAGGCATTGACCTCTGGACAATAGACCCTATGGTTAAACTGTTAAAAAATGAACAGAAGAATCACAATACAACAACTATAGTAGTAAGCCATAACAGGGCATTCCTTGAGGCAGCTGATGTTCTGTTACTGATAAAGGACGGCAAAATAATTTACAGGGGCAATCTGAAAGGGGCACTGCCGCTTCTGAACGATTTCAGCCTGTGCAGTTTCACAAATGTCTGTGAAGGAGAATTAAATGCTCGATGCTATAGATAAAGAACTGTTAAAAAAGGTAGCG
>CAZSZQ010000148.1:0-8971 GCA_964610475.1 uncultured Desulfatiglans sp. | reverse complement strand
AAGAGACAAACCAGTCTGAAATCATCCTTTATAAAACCGACGATGGCCGGATAAATATGGTCATCATTTTGGGGAAGAAGACATAGAGCGTCAAAATATAATGTTCCCAAGGTGACCGTGGGAACAAGAGGATGGTAGAAATGAGGCACAATCAAACGTTCAGAGAGATTACATGCATCCGGCGTTGGGAGAAGGGTGGATTGAAATGATCATACATCACAGTCCCGATTATCCGGATCAAAAATACCGCCTTACACCAAAAGGCATTACAACAACAATTAAAAAAGGAGGAAAATGGATATGGATAATGAAAGATACTTATGGATAGTAACCTCAAGGCCAAACCCGGGTAAAGAAGCAGAATACAACAAATGGTATGACCGGCATGTGGAGACGTTTTTCGGGTTCCCGGGTCTTAAAAAGGTGGTCAGAAACAGATGTTTTAAGCCGATGCAGAATCCTGATTCATGCCCTCAATATGTGGTTAACTATGAGTTTGATACCAAGGAAGATCTGGAGGCATTCATAACGAGCGATGCTGCCAAGGTTGCCATTAAGGAATATGAGGAAGAATGGGATGGAAAAGGAGAGTTTTTATGGTCAGGATGGTATGAGCCGGTGAAGAAACTTGAGAGATAAATAATGCCCGGTGGATAAAAGGAGGAATCAAAACATGACGAAAAACAAATATGACCACTTGTTTATTTCAGGGGCTGCCCCTGAAGTGCAGGCAGCCAGACCTCTGCCGGCAATAGGCTTTCTGGATTGTAAGAGGTTTGAAGGATGTAACGGATACATGGTTTTCTGGATAAGTAAAGAGTCATATGGACCATACGGCACCAAAGGGTGGGGCAAGATATCTCATGGCCCGCATATGCATAAATATCCGGAGTTGATGATGCATCTGGGTACTGATCCGGACAACCCGATGGATCTCGGAGCCTCAGTTGAGATGTGTGTAGGGCCGGAGATGGAAAAACATATTATCACCCAATCTACAATCTTATACATGCCCCCCAACTTTATTCACGGCCCCTGGACTATTAAGGAGGTCATACGCCCCTTTTTACTTGTTACAATCAATCAATCTCTTACACACACTGAAAAGGCCATGAGGCACATGATCCCTGAAGAAGACCATAAGCGGACTATTTTTATGGACGCAGGCTATGAGGATGAAGGTATCGAACCGTCATTCAACTGGCCGGAGGAGGCTGGTCCTGAAACGCGTTACATATAACAGTATAAAAGGGAGACACCCCGGATAAATTTAAATATAGGAGTATGTATGCTTAACCCTTCAGGTTTAAAAGACCATGCTGCGGGCGCCATAATGGGGGCATTTATTGGTGATGCCCTGGGGCTTGGCCCGCACTGGTATTACGATCTAAATGAACTGCGCAGAGACTTTGGAGCTTGGATAGATGAGTACACTGATCCTAAACCGGGCAGGTACCATGACGGCCTTAAGGCCGGCCAGCTTTCTCAGGCAGGATTTATTCTCAGGCTTATGCTTTGTTCCCTTGTTGAGAATGGGGAATACAATGAAGAGGATTTCTGCCGCCGGGTGGATAAAGAGCTTTTCCCGTTGTTGGATGGCACTCCTGTAAGCGGACCGGGCCGCTACACAAGCCAGAGTATTCGTGAGGCATGGCGCAGACGCGTTCAAGAGAAGCTTCCATGGGGAAAGACTGGCGGGCATGCTGACACTACAGAGGCCATAGAAAGAACCCTTGCCATAGCAGTCCGGTATGCCCTTAATCCCACCAAACTTGCTTTTGCAATCACGAGCAACACCATCCTTACACAGATTGATGACACGGTTGTATCAATGACTGTTGCATTTGGCGCTGTGCTCGGGCTCCTTGTACAGGGGAGCAGGCTTGACCAAGGTATATCCGGAAAACTTATGAAACTCGTAAGAAACGGGAAACTGCCATTTCATTCGGTAGTGCGCGACAATATGAAGCCGCCGCAACCGGGAGACCCTGATCCGCCGCGGGTAGGGCGTTTTGCCTCGCCTGATGCCCTGATTACACCATCCCATATGGCAGCGGCTGCCGTAGACCCTGATATACATATTGAACCTGCCTGGAAAGTGTCTATAGTTTATGGTATGCCGTGCGCTATTTACCATCAGCTTCCTGCTGTCTATTATCTTTCTGCCCGGTTCCATGACGATTTTGAGTCCGCAGTCCTGCATGCCGTAAATGGCGGAGGCCAGAATCAGGCAAGGGCCATTCTCACCGGTGCACTCACAGGCGCACAGGTCGGTTTGAGCGGCATTCCCAGGCGTTTCATTGAAGGCCTGGAAAAAGGGGAGGAACTAAAGCTAATGGCTGAGAGGCTGGGATCACAGCTTGAAACTGACCCGATGAAATAACAAATAGTACTTTATAGACCTTCTTATCATCAAACTATGGATTTTGTTTTTTATGATAGCATGGTATGTGGAAGATATTGAATCACTGATTATGTGAAAAAAGGAGATATCTGTGTTTGATAAGCTGGAAGAGATAAATTCACGTCCTGCACCATTTCAGTTTTATACAGCAGAAGATTTATGGACAGATGAGCATACCTCAAAAAAAATGCTTGAGTTTCATTTGAACGAGACTCTTGACCTCTCATCCAGAAACAGGGATTTTATCAACCGGTCAGCAAGGTGGATAATATCTCATTTTGGAATCGGTTCAAATACAGGCATTGCTGATTTTGGTTGCGGGCCGGGGTTATATACTACTATATTTGCGGAAAGCAATGCTGATGTTACCGGGATCGACTTTTCCGGAAGGTCTATTCAGTACGCAAAAAAAACAGCTGAACAAAAAGGATTGGATATCACATACTATCAACAAAACTATTTAGAGTTTGAGACTGAGAAACGATTTGATCTCATTACAATGATTTTTTGCGATTTCTGTGCGTTAAGCCCTGCCCAGAGAAAAACGATGCTTGCCAGATTTTATTCTTTTTTGAAACCCGGAGGCTCAGTATTACTGGATGTCCATTCGATAAATACCTTCAACAGCAGAAACGAGGTCGCATTATACGAATTGAATCAGCTTGACGGATTCTGGTCTTCTGAAAAATATTACGGGTTTTTAAATTCGTTCAAGTATGCGGAAGAGAAGGTAACCCTTGATAAGTACACCATAATTGAAAAGGCAGGAACCCGGGTTGTTTATAACTGGTTGCAGTATTTTAGCAGGGAGTCATTACAGAAGGAGTTAGAGGAGAATGGATTTGAAGCTAATGAATTTTATTCTGATGTTGCAGGCTCAGCCTTTTCCTCAGATTCACCTGATATTGCAGTTGTCGCAGGGAAGGCTAAGATCACTCCCAATATGTATACTTAACCCCCGTACAAATTCAGTCGAGCTTTATTAGCAACTGTTTTGTGATGATATTTATATGACAAATGCTACCGGTTGATCCTGCGTTCCGGCGGGTTTGGTTTTTTTGTCTCCTTGTCTCCCTTTGCCTTTAACTCGTTTATCTCCTTTTCCAGATCAGCTATTTTTTGCTCAAGTCTGTTATCTCTCTGCAGATTATCCCCTGGCCCATGGTTCTCATGCAATTGCCTGTTTATCTCCTGTACCCTGGATTCAATATCCTTTAATCTTTCATGAATGGCCCTGTATGATTTCATCTGCGCATCAATCCGGTTGAAGGACTTAACTGCAAAATCGGCAGAATGCTCAGCCGCACCTGCCATCTCAGATGCCCTCATCGCAGCCATGTAGGAATCCTCCGCTGCCTTTTCCGAATTTCTTGTAAGGGTTATAAGTTCAGAAAGGGTCATTTGCCATCCGGCGCTCAGTTGTCTGAATTCATTTACGATATTCTGCGCTTTTGAGGTCTGCATATTTTCAGCAATCACCATCCTGTCTCTTTCCGATTCCTGTAACAGCCTTGTAATACTATTTGAAGCATTATCAATTTCATTTTTTAGTTTTGTAATAGCATCCCTGTGCCTTTCTGCCTCTGTGATGTTTTTCAGGAGCATTTCATGCAACTCAGGATCATATGCCTGTCTGAACACGGCTATCTCATCATGCAGTTGAGAAGATTGAATCCCGGTTTCCTGTTTAAGCCGTTCAAATTCTGTCCTGAGGCTGTTGTAATCCGATGTGCTTGCACAGCCATATGCGGATGCCAACAGAAGTAAAACCAGTAAAAATGGTGTTCTTTTCATAGCTATTCTCCTTCCTGCCAGGCAGTTAATTTATTCTGATAATGTTACTGTAGACACCGGAAGCCTGAATTTATTCGATTTATTGGGAAATTGGTACATAAATTATCTGCATATGGCTTATGAAATTTGATATCCTGTATATATAATATCTGAAAGGCCATCCCTTAATATATAGCAACCTATGAGTTCGATACAAAGGCTGCTATGGAGGCATTCCTTACTAGCGATGCCAAAAAGGAAGCCATTAGGAAATATCAAGAAGACTGGAAAGGGCAGGGGGGTATGGTTAGGTTTTCATGAGCAGGTAAAGAAACTTGAGAGATAGCAGGGGAAAAAACGATTTTTGAATATAGCCCGTAAAACAGAATCTCTTCCTGCTCAATTTCCCGGCGACATCAAACGGACAAGCCAATTGTATAAATATGGATGAAGAGTTATTGATATAAAGAAAAAAGATGATAATCCGAAGTAGCCTTTAAATTACCTATTGAAAACCTTTTTATTTGCATCCCGGCTCTTCTTATTGCACATGGGATATAAGCTGCCATTAAATTTACTCAATTCTAATAAACCTGTCATGTTCACCGGATAGTCCCATTGATCTCTTTTAAATATAAAATCCCTTGCTTTTCGAAATAACCTGTTTTAAAAACAAACAGTTATATATTTTTATATAAAATAACTTGCATCAATTTCTCTTGTCTCAATAATAATTTTTACAGTCGTTATTTAATTTATTCATGAAGGAGGCTCTAATTTATGGCAGAAAATCCGAAAGGCTGGTATGACATTACCGTTCCATTAAAGCAGGGGATGCCTTATTTGATTATTGATCCTGTCCCGCCCAGGATATACCGGTACAGTGATGTTGATCTGGGTTCAAAAGTAACAATGACAATGCTGGAGATAATTTCGCACACAGGAACTCACATTGACACACCGCGTCATTTTATTCCGGGAGGGTCCACCGTATCCGATATGCCTTTAGATGCTACAATAGGAAGAACCCGGGTAATAGAAATCAAGAACCCTGAAAAGGTTACAGTCAGAGAACTTAAAAAATACAATATAAAAAAGGGCGACCGCATACTGTGCAAGACAAGAAACTCGCCGGTTGTCTTCGAATCGCCGGTGTTTGTTGAAGATTATGTATACCTTGATGGCGACGCAGCGGTCTACCTTGCCGAAAAAGAAATAATCCTATTCGGCATTGACGCCACAACAGTAGGATATTATAAGGACGAGGAGAGTGTGATAAAGACGCACATGACGCTCCTTTCTGCGGGGATCTATATTATGGAAGGGTGCCGTCTCGCGGATGTCCCTCCGGGCGAGTACGATATGCTATGTCTGCCGCTTCTGATGTATCACGGGGACGCAGGTCCGTGCAGGGCTATTCTGAGACCTCTGCAACAGGATTAAGACGGCTTTCAGAAAGGCTAATATATTCTGCAATCTCTTTTATCGTTTTTCAGTAACAGCAAATTCGTAAAGGCGGCTATAGGTCTATCCCATCGCAATCTGTATCACATCGCGAAACCGGTCGAATGTTTTATCGGATGGAACCACAAACTTCCGCCATATCTCTTTTTTACATCCATAAACCTTATTTTGAATAAATAGAGTTTTTCTTTCATATTTATATTCTTGAACTGATATAAAGGTTGTACAATGTTGATCCAGTTTATTATCATTGTTGTAAAGGAATAATTAGCCATAAAACATTAAATTAAGAGGAAACACCATGAAAAAAACAGTGCTTGGAAATACAGGGCTAATGGTCACAAGGCTTGGCTTTGGAGGGATACCCATCCAGCGCGTGGATGAGGCAAAGGCGGTGGATGTGGTGTTACATGCCATAGAGACCGGTATAGATTTTATAGATACCTCGCGTATGTATTCCACAAGCGAGGCACGTATAGGTAAGGCCCTGAAGCAGACTGATAAAAAAATAGTGCTTGCCACAAAGTCCATGAACCGTTTTGCATATGGAGTACAGAAGGATATCGAGGTAAGCCTGAAGAACCTGCAGGTAGATTATATAGACATTTATCAATGCCATGCTGTAAGTTCAAATGATGAGTATGAACGGGTGATAAGACCGGGCGGCGCCCTTGATGGATTAAGAAAGGCAAAGGAGCAGGGGCTGATAGGCCACATAGGCATAACAAGCCACAGCCTTGATCTGCTTGAAAAGATCATAGATGACGGCCTTTTTGAGACCATCATGGTCTGTTTAAGTTTTCTTGAACCAACTGCAAAAGAGAGGATTGTGCCAAAGGCAAAGAAAAAGGGCATAGGTATTCTTTGCATGAAACCATTTTCCGGTGGCGTTATAGAAGCCCCCGAGGTTGCACTCAAGTGGGTGTTAGCTATCCCTGATATACTTATACTGGCCGGTGTTGAAGAAAAGAGGTTTGTTGACCAGAACTGGCGAATATTTGAGGGGAGTTATGCCCTCTCAAATGAAGAACAGAAGACCCTTGAGGCTATCACAAAGGAGTATGACAAAAAATTCTGCCGCCGATGTGACTACTGCCTGCCCTGCACTGCCGGCATACATATACAGATGGTAATGGGGCTCAAATCCTTTGTGAAAAGGATGGGGCCTCAGGCATTGAACCATCCGTTATTTCTTAAAATACTTGAAAGTGCAGAAAATTGCACAGAATGCGGTGAGTGCATGAAAAGATGCCCATACTCCCTGCCCATTCCCGATATGATCAAGGAAACTCGTAAATGGGCTGAGGAGTATAAAAAGAATTTTTAATGTCTGGCCCGGGTAGTTAAAATGATGAGACCATATTACAATAAATTATTTTTTCGCCTCTTCCTCTGTTTGTTACCTCTTTTGTTTGTATCATGCGGTGAAAAGGAACAGGAGATCTATACTCTGAAACCAGTAAACCTCGATTATACCGTGCTTGCATCATGTACTGTAAGCGAGCCAAAGCCATATAAGGTGAAGGCAAAAGCGGGTGGGGATATCATACAGCTTAACGTAACAGAGGGTACAAGGGTTGAAAAGGGCGAAACAGTTGCCCTGATTGATGATTACAGGGAACGCAGAAACCTTACCATAAGTAAAAACAGGCTGGCGTCAATCAACCTGCAGATAGAGGATTCAAAAAAAAATGAATTGCCCAGGCTTCAGGAACAACTTAAAAAGGATGCTGCAACACTGAGTAATTCAGAACGCTATATGAACAGGCTTAAAAAACTCTTAGAGGCAGGGGGCGTTTCTGATGCAGAACTGGATACGGCTGTCGAGGGTTATAATCAGGCGTTATCCAGATATAACCAGACCAAAATAGAGATAGATACCTTTAACACTTCCGGGGTGCTGGCAAAACTTGAAACAGAAAAGCGTGCACTTATAGAGGAGATTAAACTATCGAAAAAGGCCATTGATGATAAAGATGTAAAGGCCCCATACAGGGGTATAATCACGGATGTATATTTCACCGAGGGTGAAGCTGTGCTGGATAATGCCGAACTGATGAGCATCATAGAGGATAGGGAGTGGGAGATAGAGGCAAACATAGACCAGCGGGATATGCCCTTTGTCAAAAACGATCAGGATGCGTTTATTGTGCTGGATGCCTATCCTTCAAATAAGATTGCAGCAAAGGTCTTTTTTGTCTGTCTTGATGTTGATCTGTCAAGGGGAAGCTGTCTGACTAAATTAAAGATCTCTGGTAAACATGATTTTATCAGGTACGGCATGACAGGAAATGTTGAGATAATTGCAGACAGGTTTACCAGCGTGCCTGCAGCCCCTTCAAGTTTTCTTGCGCGCGCTGATGGGGCGGGATATGTCTACATAAAAGGTGAAGATGGAATAAAGCCTGTAAAAACGGGCTTCAGGGAGGTTGGTGAGAAATGGGTAATCCTTGAGGATATACCTGAAAACACTGTTTTATACACACCCCCGGATAAGTGATATGGCGCTTAACAATTATGAAATCATGATTGCATGGCGGTTTCTAATCAAGGGGAGGCTTCAGACCCTTTTTATTATACTTGGCATTGCCATGGGCGTAGCTGTGCAGTTTTTTTTATCATCCCTGATAGGCGGGCTACAGAACAGCATCATTGAAAGGACTGTAGGGTCTTCACCCCACCTTGTAATATCACCTGAAGATAGAATCCCTGCCCCGGTTGATACAGGCTCAGCCGCTGTTAAAGAGTACCGGCAGGCGGCCATCGAAGAGAGGCCGGAGATATTTTCATGGCAACAGTATGTATTAGAGCTTAAAAAGGATAAAAGGTTCAGCTATATATCACCTGTTGCCAACGGGAATGGTTTTGTGCTTGAGGGGAACACCGTGCATCCTGTGCGTGTAAAGGGGCTATTGGAACCGAATGGGCCGGGCATCTACAGGATAAGGCAAAAGTTAATCTCAGGCAGCGACAGGTTTTCAGGTGAAACCGCCCTTGTTGCAAAGGAACTTGCTGATAAACTCGCCCTTACAATAGGGGACAAGTTTATTATGAGGAATGACAGGGGAGAGAATGTCTCTTTAATAGCAGGAGGGATCTTTGATCTGGGCACAGCAACAGGTAGCAGCCTTGTTGTGCTTTCACTGGACAGGGTTAGGGCATTTTTTCGTATCGACGGGGTGTCAGGGATTGAGGCGCAGGTGAAGAATGTCTTTGAGGCGGAGGCAATAGCGCGGAAATATTCACGTTATTTTTCAAGGGTAAAGATTGAATCATGGCAGAAGACAAACAAGGAGATGCTGGCAGCCCTTTCATCCCAGAGTTCATCAT
>CAZSZQ010000147.1:0-9020 GCA_964610475.1 uncultured Desulfatiglans sp. | reverse complement strand
TATCTCCAGTCAAAGATGTATGAAATAGTATCACATTGTTGTTCTGCAGTATACAGGTCTTCAGAATCACCAGAGCCTATAACACCCAGATCTGTTAAAACATCATCAAAAAAATTATTTGCGTTCTTTCTGCTAATTACTCCTCTTTTTAATAGATCAATATGTTCTTGGGTAAACCCAATGGGGTCATCGCCTCCCGATTTTTCATGCCAATTATTAATATCAAATTCCGGAAACCCTGAACCTTTACTGCTGAATATGTATGACCTGTCTATTATTGATATGCCTGGATCGTATGATAATTGTGAAGAATCATTGAGCGTATATTCCGGTGGCATACTGCCTAAATTATGGATCTTAGCCGGAGAATCCGATGTGCTTAATATTACAGAACAGGTTATAATCGATACAAACATCCATGCTTTATGTGTCCCAGTCAATAATCTGTCGGTTAAACTGGAGAAATCTGGCATTCCACCCTCCAAAATATATAATTTATACTTTGATTCGTTTAACTAATTCGTTTAATTATTGATGCATCCAGGCTTCCAGGGCATTATCCCTTCAATCCTTACTCCACATCTGAGTAAAACACTTGAATACATTTCGTCGTCGTGTCAATTTTATACAAAAATTGTACCAATAACCTCATATAGTCAGATTTTTCATGTCGTTAGGGATGTGATATTCGAAATGATGGGTTTGATTTTTTGAACAATATTCCAGGACGCCTTTTCTTCAGAAGGATGCCCAGGGTAAATAGGAAAAGTATCAGGTCAATGATTACTGTCGGGACATTTAGTTATTTTTATCATTTAATTGTTTTTTAATCCTCATAATATCATCTTCTTCCGGTTCAAATGGATAATTCCTTATATCAGGCCCGGGACGCGAATTGGCAAAGGGCCTGTTGCAGGCAACCTTGTCATCATGACCGGTACATCCGCTTGTACGAAATGGTTCCCCAGTATTTATAAGTTCTTCCATGTCTTTAAATGATAATCCAAAATCAAGGATTTTTCCGGAACCATCAAAGATAATACTTGTTACATCACTCATAGAGTTATCAATAAGGTATCGCGCTATCTGTATCCTCCTGTATTGTGATATTTTCGGGGCAGGATGGTCTGCCATGGGAGAATTTGCCTCCGGGAAAAATGAAAACAGATGGTTTCCGCCCCCCATTGTTTTCACTCTTTGAATTGCCTCACACATCTCTTTTTCTGTCTCGCCCATGCCTGTCATAAAATGAGAACCGGCATTTCCTTTGCCAAATACTTCAATGGAATCAGAAAGGCATTGCCAGTATTTTTCCCATTTGTGCGGGCCTTTGACGCCGGTTCCCCTGTATTTTTCAAACAGCTCTTTTGTTGCAAGATCTATGGCAACGCCAATTTTATCTGCCCCTGCGGTTTTAAAATCTTCCAGATCTTCATGCCTTAATATTGTGGGTGAGATAAGAAGCGATACAGGGATATTTAAAGAAGAATGCAGTTTCCTGCAGATATACTTTGTATCTCCGATAGAGCGGCCGTTGGTCAGCATGGAGACACATATCCTTTTCACCCTCTCCTGCCTTTTTGAAATACCTTCAATAATCTTATTCAGGGTATATTGAGGCCACGTTACCCTTATAAAACTTTTTTTGGTGTAGGCACCGGGCCGGTTTTCTGAAAGCCCGCAGTATGCACACCTTGCCGCACAACCCTCATTATAGGTAAGAAGAAGGTTTATGCAGTATAACTTGGCATTCCGGTAAAATAGCCCTGTTTTAAAACCAAGGGTCATCGCTGCTGCCAGACTCATTCTCAGGTATTCAGGGCTTTCATTATTTTCAGTATACATTCCAGATTCTTCCATATCATATGCCGTTTAAATAAATAGAGTTTTAATCTTATT
Source organism: uncultured Desulfatiglans sp. (assembly GCA_964610475.1). Classification (GTDB taxonomy): domain Bacteria; phylum Desulfobacterota; class DSM-4660; order Desulfatiglandales; family HGW-15; genus JAAZBV01. Next base: position 7,121 of record CAZSZQ010000147.1, on the reverse strand, counting down.
TTGAGAAGGTAATCAAGAAGATTTGATAAAATCACAATTTATTGTATCTGATATAAATTTATGTTACAAGATGCAGGTCGTCAGAGGAATCCGTATCATATTAAAACAGCAGTTCCTTTACATGAGGTTCCGTGATTTAAAATATTTTGTGATATGAAAATGGTAATTTTTGCACAGGAAAGCTGATGATACAAAAAAAAGTAAAAACATTTGTTCTTGACACAAACGTAATCCTGCATGACAGTTCCTGCATTTATCATTTTGCAGAGAACGATATTGTTATACCAATAACAGTACTTGAAGAGCTGGATCAGTTTAAAAAGGGAAACTCGTCCCTTAATTACCACGCAAGGGAATTCCTCCGCAACCTGGATTCCATAAGCGGAGACCTTATGTTTGAAACAGGTGTTGAGATAGGAGAAGGCCACGGGAAAATCATGATAAAGCTTGAGCGTGAATTTCATCCTGACCTCAGGCTCAACTTTTCTGCACAAAAACCTGATCATCATGTTCTTAATATCTGCTACCATATATATAAAGATAATCCAGCCAAGCAGGTGATACTTGTATCAAAGGATGTCAACCTGCGCATGAAGGCCAAGTCTGTCAACCTTATGGCTCAGGACTATACATCCGATCACGTAAAGGACATTACAGCCCTTTATGAAGGACTGAGGGTGGAAGAGCACATATCAACCGGGCTTATTGACCAGCTGTACCGTGAGCCCTTTGAAATTGATGCCCTCGAACTATCCCTTGAGACCGGCCTTATGCCCAATGAATATCTCATACTTAAGAACGGAAGAAAATCGGCCCTAGGTGTATATGACCCGTCCACAAACAAAATAAGGCGCATTGACAAACGAATCGTATACGGCATTACACCCAGGAATGCGGAGCAGATTTTCGCATTTGATGCCCTGCTTAACCGGGATATCAAACTTGTCACCATTTCAGGAAAGGCTGGCACAGGCAAGACCCTTCTTGCCCTTGCTGCAGGGCTTGAAACCCATCGCCATTACAGGCAGATGTTTCTTGCACGGCCGGTTGTGCCCTTAAGCAACAAGGATATAGGCTTCCTGCCCGGTGATATCAGATCAAAGCTTGACCCCTACATGCAGCCCCTCTATGACAACCTGGGCGTTATACTGAACCAGTTTGACCAGACCGACGCTAATCATAAAAGGATAAAGGAGTATCTTGAATCGGAAAAGCTGGTCATTACCCCCCTGCCCTACATAAGGGGAAGGAGCCTTGTAAAGATATTCTTTATTGTTGATGAGGCACAGAACCTCACACCGCATGAGGTAAAGACCATAATCACCCGCGCCGGTGAAGGTACAAAGATCATCTTTACAGGTGATATTTTCCAGATAGATCATCCGTACCTTGATATGTACTCAAACGGCCTTTCGTATCTCATAGAAAAGATGCAGGGGCAGAAGATATATTCGCATATTACACTCCAGAAGGGTGAAAGGTCTGAGCTGGCGGAACTTGCCAGTGATCTGCTTTAAAATATATGGGTTTATCATTTTTTATCCAGAACCTTTCGAATGGTTTTTGACAGATCGGACAAGACAAACGGTTTCATGAGAAATGCCTTTATCCTGAGTTCTTCTTCTCTCTGCATGACCCTTTCAAATGAACCCATCAGCATAACAATGATGATAATAATTACAAGAATAACAGGAAGCACAGACGGGAATATGAGCTTATACCAAAGGCTGCGGTCTTTAAATATGATTCTGAAAAATTTCATCTGTCTGTGTCCTCAAGCATGGCATCATGCATTTTAAGCATTCCGGATGCAAATGGCAGGAATTCTTTTAATTCGGTTAAAGGCTAAAAATTTGCTTAATCATGATTCGAAAAAAATTATAAAATTTTGGAGAAAAAGTGTCAATTGAAGAAAACAGTTAATAGAGTTTTGGTTTGACGATAAGATATATTTATTAAAGGTTTTACTTTTTTAATCCTATCCTATACAAAGGCGCCGGAAGCTGCTCGGTTGTAACAAATATGGTTGAATCACTTTTGCTAAAACATATGGATTCTGCCTGGCGCATGGAGGGAATATTAATTTCAACAGGTGAGGCGGAAAAGACCTCTGACCACTCCTGGGACGGGTTTTTCCTGTATAAAAAGGCATTACCATAGGTTAAAACAACAGCAGACAGACCGTCAGCAGAGATGTCCATTGCAGTTACCTGGTTTGGAGAAAACATAAATGAGGATATCTCATCTGCCCCTTGAGGCAGGGGTTTTATTTCTGTAACCCTTTTTGCAATGGCATTTTTATCTTTTTTTAAAGGTATCTCATAAAGAACAGGGGGAGTATCCCTTTTACTTAAAAGCATTATCTTGCCATTCACGGTATCAACTGCAACCGATTCACAGTCACGCGGACCATCTTCATACGTATAGGTAATGCTCCAAGAGGGTTTAACTATCAAGGGGGTATCTGCCTTAAGAGTATTTATATCGGGTTCTTCCACTAAATGCAGAAAACATTTGCTCCTTCTGGCAAAATTATCCCCTGTATCGGCGATAAGGATATAGGGTTTTCCCTCATACTCAAAGGATGCAATATCTTCCCAGTCATTATTTGAAACCCCTTCAATATTGATAACGCCGGCAAGCTTCGCATCCTGATTTAAAGCATAAACAGAGGCGCTGTTTCCGCTGTCATTTAATACCCAGAAGATATTATCGTTGACTCGGGACATGGCTATCCCGCTTATCTCTCCTAGTCCTTTTTCGGTAATTGATCCTAAGTTTTTTATATCGGTGCTTATTCCCTTTAACCCGACATGGGCGCATGAAACAATAAAGGAGAAAAAACACAGATAAAATACTATTGATTTTGTGATGTTATATAGTAATTTCATGAACACTCCTTTGATTTCAATCAATACAAAAAAATTATAGAAATTAAGGTTAAAATAATCAACCACATTGTTCTATTATCAAACTGCTGCCTAAAATCATAAAATCAGATTTTTCGCCCGACAAAGAGAGTAAGAGGATATTCTCCTTCATTCAGGATAAATTTGTCATAAACGCCATTAAGAATTGATTTTTTCATTTCGACTCCGGTTTCTTTAAACACCTGATCCCATGTTGCTTGTGAAAAGAGGCCCAGAACCTGATTTTCAGTATGTATGGTTAACTCCCCATGCTTTCTGATCAGGTAAACAAGAGTAGCCTCATAGGTATTGGGTTGAAACGGGTTGATATAATTATTTTCAAAAAGGGTAATATGTATACCATCCCTTTCACCGGTGTATGCAAAATTATTGTTTTGAAAGCTCTCTCTTGTTTTTGCAACTATAAGTAAAATGCCATTGCTCTTGAGATGCGCCACTGCTGTCTGAATGGCCTTTTGAAGATCATCTGGTGAATTCATGTAGTCTATGCTGTCCGGAATGGCTACAACATCAAACTCACGGTTCAATCGCAGGTTCCGCATATCACCTTCAATGTATTCTATGTCTGGATGGGTAAGACGTGCCTTTTCAAGCATACCCTTACTAAGATCAACACCGGTTATAGTAAAATACCTTTTAAAGATCCGGTCGTGACCGCCCGCGCCACTCCCAAGATGCAGCAACGTGCGTGGCGGTTCAATAGCTGACTTTTTAATCAGATTGACATATGCCATTACCTCATCTTCGTAATCTTCAGGGTCTGCGAGCCAGTCTTCAGTCCAGGCAAGATCGTTGTATGCAATCCATGTTGAGGCCAAAATATGATCCTCCTTGAATATAAATAGTTTCTATATGATAAAGGAGTCTACCAAATATTTCACTTATCCCTCAATAATAATATTCATCCTATCAATATTCCGTCCATCGCTTCCCTTTTGCGCCTCATTAATTTTCCATGCAATACTTATAATCAAAAATAAAAGAGAAGGAGGTTAACATGGGTATTATCAAGATAGAAAATGTAAAGAAGGATTACTCGTTAGGGAAAACAGTGGTTCATGCATTACGCGGGGTTGATCTGGATGTTAAGGCCGGTGATTTTCTCTCAATCGTTGGCGCATCCGGGAGTGGCAAAACTACACTACTCAATATAATCGGATGTGTGGATAAGGCATCATCAGGGAGGGTAACCATCGGCGGTGAAGAAATTAATGGGATGAAAGATAAAAAACTGACTGACCTGAGATTATATAAAATCGGGTTTATCTTTCAGACCTTTAACCTGATCCCGGTTTTGAATATCAGGGAGAATGTAGAGTTTCCACTCCTTCTTATGAAAGAGCTTAAAAGATCAGAGATCAACAGACGAACAGAGAAGCTGATTGAAGAGGTTGGCATCGAGGAGTTTATAAAACACCGGCCCTCCGAGTTATCAGGCGGCCAGAGGCAGAGGGTAGCCATCGCCAGGGCACTTGTCACTAATCCTGAAATAGTCCTTGCGGACGAACCTACTGCCAATCTGGATTCAAAAACAGGCAACAATATACTGGAACTGATGAAGGAGTTAAATCTAAAGGAGAAGACCACCTTTATCTTTTCTACCCATGACCCTGAAGTAATTAAATATGCAAATGAAGTCGTGAGAATCAAGGATGGTATGATTGTCAATGGGGAGGTATAAAAATGAAACTCTTAGCTAAGATTGCCTTCAGAAATCTCTTTCGACATAAAGTCAGGAGTCTCTCCATAGGATTTGTAATTATTACCGGTACTTTTTTTATGACGCTCGGGAATGGTACAATTGCAGGAATGGTTAAAAACCTTGAGCGTAATCTCGTTAAAGGTTTTGCAGGGGATATAACCCTCCTTTCAATGACAAGGGAACAGGATAACATTACAGGCAGCACTGAAGAGATGGGGTTTCTGGAAAATTTTGAAAATATTAAGAATTCTATCTCTAAACAGGAATATGTAGAAAGGTTTGCCCCTTTAATATTGGGCAACGCTGCTATGCTGGACCTATCACAAAGTCAGTCCTCAGACCTGGAACCAATAACATTTTTTGGAATTGACTCTGAAAATTACAAAAAGGTTTTCAGTAACAGTATTGAAATCATTGAAGGCCAGCCTCTCAAGAAAGGTGAGAAGGGCATACTTATCAATATAAAGCAACGAGAACGAATATACAGTTTGTATGATGTGTGGTTACTACCGGAAGGTGGCTCAATTAACAAAGAAAACCTGATGAGTGAAGCCTTGGTAAATATTAATAATTTAAAGACAAGAGATGATCTGGTGTTAATGGGTATGACCGGATCAATCACCGCTACTGATGTTCGTATCCGTATAAAAGGAATATTTAAATACACTGAATTGAATGAGATGTTTAACAACATAAACCTGGTTGATATTGAAACATCACGGGAGTGTTTGGGGTACCTGTCAACAGAGGATATGGTGACGAATCTCTCGAAAGAGAATGGAAACCTCCTCAATACTATTGATACAGATCCTGCCAGCTTCTATTCTGAAGATAATACCTTTATAGAAGGGGTAACTGCTGAACAGGCTACTGATTACACAGATATCCTGAAACAGAAAAGGGTTACAAACAAACCTGATGTCAAGGACAATGGGATATACAGTATAGCCCAGATTAATATTCGTGAAGGGGTTAATCTGGAAAAGGCTGTCAATGATCTGAACCAGACCTTTAAGAAGACTGGGCTGAATAAATATGTGCGTGCAGTATCCTGGAAAAACGCCTGGTCAGTTTTATACAGATACGCAAGTATAAATCAGACCAGTCTGCTTGTATTTATTTATATAGTCTATTTTGCCGCCATCCTGATGATAGCCAATTCTTTAAGCATGGCCGCTATGGAGCGGACAGGCGAGATTGCGACAATGTGTACTGTTGGCACAAGAAAGGGATTTATTGCCCGCATGTTTGTTATGGAAGCAACCTTCTTATCCTTTATCTTCGGGGGGCTTGGTATTTTTCTGGGAGTTGTTGTTATAAAAATATTAGCTGGTATGGAACTGAAAACTTCATCCGTAACTCTGCAAACCATGTTCGGTGGAAGTCATTACATCCCCCTTGTTGATATCGATGGAATAGTTACAGGCATTATTCAGCTTGGGATTATAACAATTATCGCGGTGATTTATCCGGTTATTGTAGCCAGAAGGATAAATCCCATTGATGCGATAAAAAGGAATTAGGAGGAAAAATCATGAGACTGATATTACTAATAGCCTTTAGAAATCTATATCGCCAGAAAAGCCGCAGTTTACTTATAGGATCAGGAGTATGTGTCGCAGTAATATACATGATCCTGTCAGGGGCCTTGGCCAGAGGACTCTATTCAAATGTAATAGCTAAAATTGTTGAATCAAATTTATATGGACATGTAAGTGTCAATGTTTTTGAAAAAGACGGATCAAAAACAAGATCCATAATACGGGACAAGGACAAGATAATCTCATTTATAAAAGCCCGAATGCCCAATATTAAGGAGGTAAAGGAATATGTAAATACTAATACCTTCGCTGTTGGAAATGGTGAAGGCTCCATGCTTAGATTGACAGGGGTTTCAGGGTCATCGACAGAGTCAATTAACGATATCGTAGTGTTAAGCGGTGATCTTGCACCTTTTCGTACAGGTATCATAGCAAATCCTTTGATACTGGAAAAAAACACAGCAAAAATGTTGAAAGTAAAAGTGGGTGATATAGTCAAGGTGAGGTTAACCACAATTTATGGTCAGGTCCAGACAGCGCAATTACACCTTGTAGCAATAGTAGAGTATAAAAATGCCGCCATGAGTATAGCAATGCCCGGGGCTATCCCATTTAATATTCTTAAAGAAATGATGGGATATCAATCACATGAAACTCAACAGTTACACATCGAGTTAAAAACACTAAAAAACTCTGATGAAATGATTTTTGCTGCGGATCAACTGCACAAAGCATTACAACATTATATATCATCCTTTGGTAAATCCTGGAAACTTGCTGACAGAACATATTCCCAAACAGCATTTGAAAAGAAAGTCAGGGATATAAGAAAGAGTTCATACAATGGGAGTACACTGGATGTTGCAAGTATGCAGGAATACGAAGGCGACACATTTAACAGTGAAAAAGGTGGGAAGTTGATTAGCTTTATCGCTATCTTAATTGTTA